>JBJEZZ010000018.1:0-19743 GCA_051887655.1 Candidatus Methanomethylophilaceae archaeon
ATCAGCAGTATCTATGATGTTAGTGCAAAATTTAAACAATTTGAAACGATGTCAAAAACCCTCCATGACAAATCTATTTAACGGAAAAATCAGATTGATAAAGTATGATTACACCCTCCGCCGTGATGCTGGCATGCTGTGTCCTGGCCGTATCCGTGTCGGGAGCGGTCATGATCCGCAGGACCGTGCGTCACGAGAGGGGGGACAGGGAGAGGCTCCTCGGAAGACCGTCCAGCTACCACGTCGAGGACTACAGGGCGGACAAGAGGTGCGACATCTGCTTCGATTCCATGATCGGGGAGAAGGTCTGCGACTGCGCCTGCGGGAAGACATTCCACAGGAGCTGCGCGGAACCTACGGGTTCGTGCCCGTACTGCGGTCTCGAGTTCGCGAGGTTCCCCGTGAAGGAGAGGGATGCGAAGATCCTCAGATGCTTCAGGTGCGGCAGCGCCGTCGACCAGAACGTGTGCGAGTGCGGAACGGTGATACCGTACCGCGACGGTTCGTTCTCCTGCCCCTGCGGCGAACTGCTGAACGAGGAGGACGTGTGGTGTCCCAACTGCGGACGCAGGTACGAGAGACGCACCGCCGTGGCCGACAAAAGCTTATTACCGGACCGCCGATGCGGAACACATGACCGTCAAATCGAAGCGCGGAAGGAGGCGCTACATAGCATTCACCGTCTCCCCGTCGCTCCGTAGGAGCGAACTCATCGGGGCGCTGACGGAGAGGATGGGTGCGGACGCACCCCGTGTCATACAGTGCTCCGAGGGATGGTGCATCATAAGATGCCCTCCGGAGCAGTGCGCGTCCGCCATCGGGACCATATCCGAGATAGACCCCGGATCGGTATCGCTCCGCACGTCCGGCACGCTCATAACCCTCAGACGGAGATATCCCGAACTGATGCGCCTGAGGCCCCCTCCGATGAGGCGCCGATCCCATTATACAGACATTAACGCGCGTATCAAGGTACATATAGTTCCTAGCACTAACCGCCTCTAATAAAGGAGAGCGAATTATGCAACCAGGACAGATGAACTATGATAGGGGAATCACCGTTTTCTCCCCTGACGGAAGACTTTTCCAGGTCGAGTACGCACGTGAAGCTGTCAAGAAAGGGACCACCACCATCGGTCTGAAGTACAAGGACGGTGTGGTCCTCATCGTCGATAAGCGTGTCTCAAGCAGGCTCATCGAACCCAAATCCATCGAGAAGATCTACAACATCGACAAGTACATCGGATGCGCGACCTCCGGACTCGTTGCCGACGCGAGGGTGCTCGTGGACGAGGCCAGGAAGGCCGCGCAGGTGCACAAGGTCACCTACAACGAGAACATCACCGTGGAGGCCCTCGTCAAGAAGATCTGCGACCTCAAACAGAACTACACCCTGTACGGAGGAGGACGTCCCTTCGGAACCGCACTCCTCATGGCAGGTGTCGACGACCTCGGATGCCACCTGTTCGAGACCGACCCCTCCGGAGCGCTCATCGCCTACAAGGCGGGATCCATCGGTTCCGGACGCCCCGTCGTCATGGACATGTTCGAGAAGGAGTACAGGGATGACATGACCTACGAAGAGGCCATGCTCCTCGGACTCAAGGCACTCTCCGCCGCCATAGAGGAGAAGCTGAACCCCGCATCCGTCGAGTGCAGCGTCGTTGAACCCGGGAAGCCCTTCAGGAGACTCTCCGATTCCGAGATCGGCGATCTCATCGGGAAGCTCGACGACGTCAAACCGGCAGAATGAGATAACATGGTCAATCTCGACGACGCGATAGTGGCACGCCTGGAGACCCACGGCGAATCATTCGAGATACTCCTCGACCCCTCCGCCATGAACCTGCTGAAAGCGGGCAAGGAGGTGGACCTCCTCGAGTACATGGCGGTGGAGGACGTGTTCAACAACGCCAGGAAGGGCACCAGACCCGCGGAGGAGAAGATCCGCGAGGCGTTCGGCACCTCCGACATCAAGGAGATCGCGGAGAGGATCATCGCCAAGGGCGAGGTCCAGATCACCGCGGAACAGCGCAAGGAGATGCTGCAGGCGAAGAAGCAGCAGGTCATCACCTACATCGCCGCGAACGCGATAAACCCCCAGACCAAACTCCCCCATCCCCCCATGAGGATCGAGATGGCCCTCGAGGAGGCCAAGTTCCATGCGGACCCGTTCAAGTCCGTGGACAAGCAGGTCGACGAGGCCATGAAGCTCCTCAGACCCCTCCTTCCGATCAAGTTCGAGAAGACGAAGGTGGCCATCAAGATGAAGGGCGACGACTACGGCAAGTGCTACGACGAGCTGATCCACTTCGGTCTCGTCGAGAAGGAGGAGTGGCAGGCCGACGGATCGTGGATAGGGGTCATCGAGATAGCGGCAGGACTCATCGACGAGCTGAAGCTCAAGATCGGGAACAAGACCAAAGGCAGCGCCACGTTCAAGGAACTGCGCTGATTTACATTCAAGAAGTGATACAATGGAAAAGAGAAACGCCAAACCCAAGCGCGAGTTCGTGCTTCCCGGCGACGTCATCGACGAGAGCGGTGCCAAGGCCGGAGAGTACGCATACAGCAGGGAGGGTAAGGTCTACGCCGCAGTCATGGGGATAAAGAATTCGTCCCCTGTCGGAGTCGGCGTGATCCCGCTGTGGGGCCAGTATATGCCCTGCGCGGGAGACTTCGTGATCGGAATCGTGAACGACATCGGACCGTCCAACTGGATGATCGACATAAACTCCCCCTACCCCGCACCCCTGCACGTCAGCGAGGTGCCCTGGAAGGTCGAGTTCGGGGACACATCCAGGTTCCTGAACATCGGGAACGTGGTCCTCCTCAAGATCCTCTCCGTCGACGAGAGCAAGAAGATCCAGGTCACGATGAACGATTCCGGACTGAGGAAGGTCGACGGCGGACTGCTCGTGGAGATCGCACACTCCAAGGTCTCCAGGGTCATCGGCAGGAGCGGGTCCATGATCCAGCTCCTCAAGTCGGAATCCGGTTGCCGCATATTCGTCGGACAGAACGGAAGGATCTGGATCGACGGCGATGAGGACAGGGCAGCGGTCGTCGCGGAAGCGATCAAGATGATCGAAGAGAAGGCACAGACGCGCGAGCTCACCGAGAAGGTAAAAGAATTTTTGGAGAGCAGACTCCCGGCAGAGGAGGAGTGAGCATGAGCGGACACACAGATATGGTATTGGTTGACGAGAACGGCATGAGGATCGATGGCAGGACCGCCACCGAGCACAGGCCCATCAAGATCGAGGCCGGCGTACTGAAGAACGCCGACGGATCGGCATATGTAGAGATTGGAAAGAACAAGGTACTGGCAGCCGTCTACGGACCCAGGGAGTGCCACCCCAGGCACCTGCAGAACCCCACCAAGGCGATCGTGCAGTGCAAGTACAACATGCAGGCGTTCTCCGTCAGCGACCGCAAGAGGCCGGGTACCGACAGGAGGTCCATCGAGATCTCCAAGATCACCGCCGAGGCGCTCGAGAACGTCGTCCTCACCGAGCTCTACCCCCGCGCATCCATCGATGTGTACATCGAGATCCTCCAGGCGAACGCCGGAACCAGGTGCGCAGGTCTCACCGCGGCATCCGTCGCACTCGCCGATGCGGGGATCCCCATGAGGGACATCGTCCCCGCCATCGCGGCAGGTAAGGCCGACGGACAGGTCCTCCTCGACCTCAACAAGGAGGAGGACAACTACGGACAGGCGGACGTCCCCATCGCGATCGTCCCCTCCACCGACGAGATCGTCCTCCTCCAGATGGACGGTAACATGACCAGGGAGGAGTTCGACAAGGCCATCAGCATGGCCGTCGGCGCATGCCACGAGGTCTACGACATCCAGAAGGACGCCCTCAAGAGGCGCTACTCCAACAGCAAGGAGGAGAGTGAATCCGATGAGTAATGCAGCAATCTCCGACATCAAGCGCGACCACATCGTCAACCTTCTCGCGAAGGGCACCAGGACCGACGGCCGCGGACCCACCGACATCAGGGAGATTTCCGCCATGATCGATTGCATCGAGTCCGCGGACGGATCCGCGAGGGTGAAGCTCGGGAACACCGAGGTCATCGCGGGTGTCAAGATCATCCCCGGAGCACCTTTCGCGGACACCCCCAAGTCCGGTGTCCTGACCACGGGCGCAGAGTTCATCCCCATGGCCCACGCATCCTTCGAGTCCGGACCCCCCGGAGAGGATGCCATCGAGCTCGCACGTGTCGTCGACCGCGGTATCAGGGAATCCGGTATGGTCGACGTCGACGGACTCTGCATCGCGGAGGGAGAGAAGGTGTGGATGTGCTTCATCGACATGTACGCCCTCGACTACGACGGCAACCTCTTCGACGCGTCCAACCTGGCCGCCGTCCTCGCGCTCAAGACCGCGAAGATCCCCGGTACCCAGTACGGACTCCCCGAGTGGGACAGGCCCCTGCCCATCACGTGCACGCCCATCTCCGTCACGTCCAGCAAGATAGGAAATACTTTAATATTAGACCCAAATTTCGACGAGGAACACATCTCTTCCGCACGTCTTACGGTCACGACCGACGACAACGGCAACTTCAGGGCTATGCAGAAGGGCGGATGCGGCTCCATCACACTTGATGAGCTGGGTCAGTGCCTTGACGCGGCAGTCGAGAAGGGAAAGGAGATCAGAGAAACTCTCAACAAAATCATCGGGTGATACCAATGGCAAAGAGAACCAACAAGGCCGGAACCTCTGGTAGGTTCGGCGCAAGATACGGTGTCGTCATCCGCAACAGGGTGAAGACCATCGAGGCTGAGCAGAAGAAATCCCACGAGTGCCCCGTGTGCCACCACACCTCCGTCAAGAGGGTAAGCTCCGGAATCTGGGCTTGCAGGCACTGCAGCGCGAAGTTCGCGGCAGGCGCATACAGCCCCGAGGCGAAGAAGGAAATCTCCCAGGTCTCCGAGAACTGAATCGTTTCCAAGAGGTGACTTGATTGTACAGATGCTCAAAATGCAACGAGCCCATCAGGGACACGAAGAACCTTCAGTGCGAGAGGTGCGGATCCAAGATCTTCTACAAGGAGAGGCCCAACGTCAAGAAGGTCCTCAAATCCGACTGAACAATCATGTTGAAGGCAGTCCTCGAGATAGAATCGCCCGACTCGGGAACCATCCTTTCCGCTCTCGCACCCGAGACCGGAAGGGAACTCCCGCGCACCCGCGTCGACATGACGGGGGACGGCTCGTCCGTCAGGATAGTCGTCGAGGCGACGGACGTCTCCGCCATGAGGGCTGCTTTGAACTCCTACCTCGGATGCATCAGGATAACGGAAGACATAGGCAGGATCACTAGGTGATTTAATGAACAACATAAGCCCCCAGCTTCAGAACCAGATCGCACAGTTCCAGCAGCTCCAGCAGCAGCTCCAGAACCTCAACGGTCAGAAGCTCCAGATGAACGCGCAGATGAAGGAGATGGAGAGGACCATCGCGGAACTCGACAGATCCACCGGCGACGTCTTCAAGAACGTCGGATCCCTGCTCGTCAAGGTCGACGACAAGGCCGCCGTCAAGGCCGAGATCGAGGAGACCATGGAGACCCTGGAGATCAGGATCAAGTCCCTGGAGCGCCAGGAGAAGGGACTCCGCGAGAAGTACGACTCCCTCCAGGAGACCATCAACAAGGCAATGGGTCAGGCACCTGCGCAGCAGGCCTGAACCTTGCCCAAACTCCCTTACCCACATTTTCATGAGATAACTAAATATGCGGATGTCATCCCGCCGACTATGTACAAGACAGTGGCCGACAGGCTTGAGAACTGCAGCAAGGTCATCCTGGTCCACGGCAATGCGGATATGGACGCCATCGGCTCCGCCTATGCGATCTCCGCGGCGTTCGGGGACTCGGTGATATTCGCACCCAACGGTGTGGACCGCGTCGCCAGGATGGTCGTGGACAAGCTCGGGATCACTGTCAGCGAGAAGGCGGACCTGTCCGGATTCGACAGGGTCGTCATCGTCGATACGTCCTCCCCGGAACAGCTGGCGTACGAGACGGAACTCGTGTTCCCGGACGACGTCATCGTCATAGACCACCACATGCCCAGCGGCAAATGGCCGGAGAAGAACCTGTTCTGCGACAGCACCAAGGTGTCCTGCACGCAGATCGTCATGTCGATCATAAGGGCATCCGGCAGAAGCATCGGCAAGACCGTCGGTCTGGCACTCATAGGCGGGATGATCACCGACAGCGGACACTTCCAGTTCGCCACGCCGGAACTGCTCAGGGACTTCGCATCCGTCATGGAAGAAGCGGACATAGACATGGACGAGGCGTTCGCCCTCACGAAGGCGGAGACCGGCATGTCCGAGCGCATCGCCATGATGAAGTGCGTCGAGAGGTCCAGATTCGAACGCGTGGGCGACATGATCGTGGCGGTCTCCATCGGCGGATCCTTCGAGGCATCCGGATGCAGGGCGCTGCTCCAGGCGGGTGCGGACGTCGCATTCGTCGCGTCCCAGAGGGACGACTCGTTCAGGATAAGTGCCAGGACCACACAGGAGATCCTCCGCAGGGGACTCCACCTCGGAGAGATACTCAAAGGGCTCGGAACGGAGACCGACACCGAGGGCGGCGGACACGGCGGTGCCGCAGGCATGTCGGGGATAGGGGATGCCGAGGCCATGCTGCACATGTGCATGCAGAGGACCATGGACGTGTTCCGTCAGATCAAGAGATCCGACGCCGAGAAGGGATCCTGAATCCCGTCGGATGACGAAGGGGAAGACCCCCTTCGATCCATATGGTTCAAAAAAAATCAGAGTTTTCCGAGCTTGCGGAGCACATCCTGCATCGCGTTGTAGTTGTCCGGATGCTCCGCGAAGTACCTGGCCACAGGCTCGAGGCACTTGTTCATCCCGTCCGCGACCCCGTCCTTGAGGTCCATGGGGGAGAGGAGCGCCTTTCCGTCGACCTGCGTGAAGTAATCGTTGGTGAGGGCCTCGTACGAATCGTATGAGACCGGTCCTCCGTACTTCTCGGGACGGTTGATGTCCATGCGTCCGAGCGTGGGGAAGATGATGTACTTGGCGATCATGAGGACGGGGTTGGTATCCTCCTCTTCCTTCTCCGGGGGACAGAACGCTTTCTTCATCTTCTTCTTGATGTCCTCGGGGGTGTCGTGGATGTTGATGTTCCTGTTGGGGTCGCTCTTGGACATCTTGGATGCCGTGGGATCCATCCTGTTGCCTCCGGCGAGTCCCGGAAGGAGCGGGGTGTGGATCGCGATGGGCTTCCTCCACTTGAGCTTCTCCGCGGCGTCCCTGGCGAGCATGTGTGCGCGCCTCTGGTCGATACCTGCGTAGGCGAGGTCCACGTCCATGGAGAAGATGTCGGTCGCCTGCAGGATGGGATAGAAGAGCTTGGAGGAGTCCACCTCCGCCTCGTCCTCGGAACGTCCCATGATGGTCATCGCCCTCTTGACCCTTGACAGGGACGTGACCTTGGCGACCTTGATGACCTTCTCCCAGTACTCGATCTCGCTGAGCACGTCGGAGGCGTACCTGAACTCCACGCCCTCCTTCGGGACCCCGAGTGCGATGAAACAATCCTCCATGTATCTGGCACATGTGCGGATGTTCTCCAGGTCCCCACCCAGCTTATCGTTGATGTATGCATGCCAATCGGCCCAGAATATGGTGACCTTGAAACCGGCGTTCACGAGGTCGCGTATCTTCCCGGCCACGAGGGCCCAGCCCATGTGGACGAGTCCGGAAGGCTCGAATCCGATATATGCAGTGGGGTGTTCCTTGGTGGCAAGAAGTTCTCTGAGCTCACTCTCCGTGATGAGCTCCTCCACATTCCTCATTACGAGCGCATATCTCTCTTCGATGTCCATTTGAATCGATATGACGGATAGAGTGGCCCTATAAAAACGCCACTTATGACGCGTGCGCGTATGTACGTACCAGCAAACAATTAATCCGTATTTGCACATCCGGATGGTATGCTCGAGAGGACCAGAGCGAGTGTCGAATCCAGCCGTATCATCTCCAAGAACGGATACCCGTATCTGATAAATCCGCTCATGGACGGCATACCCAGGATGGATCCCGAGATACTCGACGAGGTCACCGACCGCATGATCCAGCTGTCGGATTTCGACTGCGACCTCATCCTGGCGCCGGAGGCCATGGCCCTCCCTCTGGCCGCGGCCGTGTCCCTGAAGACCCGCATACCGTACTGTGTCATCAGGAAGAGGCCGTACGGATGCGAGGACGAGATCCCGATAGACGAGGTCACCGGCTATTCCCGCAACCGCATGTACATCAACGACATCTCACCCGGCGAGAGGATCGTCATAATCGACGACGTGGTCAGCACCGGCGGTACGCTCAGGAGCATCGTGGAGGCCGTACGCCGTCGCGGATGCGTCGTATCCGACGTCATCGTGGCCGTGAACAAGTCCAAGGACCTGCAGTCGATATCCGAGACGGTCGGTGTGCGGGTGAAGGCCGTCATCGACGTCCGTATCGAGGGCGGGAAGGCCGTGTGCACGGATTAACTGTAATGTTCCGCATATAACCGCGATCCGGCGGATGTCCATGCATGAATCCGGACATGCTCCTGATGGTCGCATATATGTGCATCATAGGTGCGGCCATAGGCAGCTTCTCCGGTCTGATCCCCGGGATACACATCAACACCCTGGCAGCGCTGATGCTGGCCTTCCATGACGATCTGGAGAGCATCGTCGAATGCGTGGTACCGGAAGGGTATGCCCCGATGATGCTGTCCTGCTGTATCCTGTCGGCGGCCGTCGTGCATTCCGCCGCGGATTTCGTACCTTCCGTGTTCTTCGGAGTGCCGGATGCGGACAACGTACTGAACATCCTCCCGGGACACAGGATGCTGCTCGAAGGCCATGCGATGACCGCGGTGAGATGTGCGGCGATAGGGAGTCTGGTGGGATCGTTCGCATCCGTCGTACTGGCGGTCCCGATGTACATCCTTCTGAGCGGAGGTCTGGGTCAGTACCTCGACAGCCTGACCGTGGGCGTCCTCGTCTCGGTCATATGCCTCATGATCGTCAAGGAGGGGAAGGGAGGACGCATCGCATCCATGTGTCTGATCGCAGCCACCGGGGCGATAGGATGCGCCGTCATGAACTGGGACATACCGTTCGACAACGTGTTCGGGATGGAGCCGGAGGCCATGTTCCCTATGCTGTCCGGATTGTTCGGGATACCTCCTCTGCTCGTGAGTCTCCCGTCCGGAAGGATACCCGAACAGACGGACGATGACAGGTTCCCGGTGGGACCGATACCGGGTCTGAAAGGGGTGCTGACCGGAAGCGTATCGGGATGGTTCCCCGGGATCACAGCGGCGTCCGGTGCGACGATCGCGGGATGCGTGTTCGGCGAGGAGGATCGGAGAGGATACATCTCCATGGTGTCGTCGATAGGGTCGTCGTCCACGATGTTCACGTTCATCACACTGGCCGTATCCGGGAAGGAGAGGTCCGGTACGATGGGCGTCATCGACAGCATACTTGGCGGCGGATCCATAGGATTGGGCAGCGACCTGTTCCTGTGCATGATGGCCACGATGGCCATATCGTCTGTACTGGCATATGTGGTGATGACGGGCTCGGGATCCCTGATGTGCAGATTGGTGGAGAGGACCGATATCCGCAGGACCAATGCCGCGATACTCGCGATGATGGTGATACTGACCGCCGCACTCACCGGATACTGCGGTCTACTCCTGCTGTGCCTGTGCACACTGGTAGGGATGGTCCCGATCGTACTGGGCACGAACAGGATCCACCTCACCGGATGTCTGATCGTCCCGGTCCTGATGTTCAGGATCGGGCTGATGTGATCATCTCTTCTTCTTGTTCTGTTTCCTGATGCCCGCACGGAGGTACTTCAGAAGGTCCGCGTCCTTCTCGTCATCCCAGTCGGGGGTGTATCCGGAGCGGATGTATTCGTCGTACCACGACGCGCATTCGGACATCCATTGGTCCATCTCCTCCGGCACGCGTTTGTGCACGAAGAAAGTATTCTCCGGGGTGGACACCCACTTGTCCGGCACACGGTAGTTCTCGTCCTCCAGGAGGGCGATGGCGTACACGATGTCGTCCAGTCCGGAGAGCCTTGCGTACAGTCCTGCCTGCATGATGTACTCCAGCGGGATATCATCCATCGAATCGTGCTCCTCCTCCCACCTGCTGCGGTTGAGGGCCTTGATCTCCAGGACGGCCTTCCTCTTCCCGTTCTCCAGGATGTATCCGTCCACGAGACCTCCGAAGAGCTTCTCCGTGTGGAAGTGATCGTAACCGCACCTCTCGGGGGCGGCGGGATCCTCCACGCCTGCCGGACCCGTTAGACCCAGTATGTCCGAGATGGATGCGACGTTCCTACGGCAGTACTCCCTGACGATTGGTTCGATCGCGTTGCCCGCGACGATGTACTTGTTGGAGGGTTCGTCGTATCCGAATCCCGCTATCTCGCACGCGGCCGCGAACGGCGTCTTGAATCTGGAACATCCGAGGATGGCTCCGATCCTGTGGCCGGTGATCTTCTTCGGCGACCATGTGTCGAACTCGATGTAGCGTTCGTCCTCATGCATCTCGATTATGTTGTTGCGACCGTCGAATGCCATGTCATCACCTCACTGCATGGACTCGACGATCTTGTCGGCCAGAAGCTCCATGTCATCCGTCTGCTCCGCCTTCATGGATGACCTTATGATGAATGAATCACCGATCTGGGTCATACCTTCCATACCCGATATGAGGTCCTGCATGCACTTCTCCGATGCGGCGGACCAGGAACCGTTCGCTATGATCGAGTACTTCCTGTTCTGCACGGCCATGTTCGCCATGTCCTCTATCGCCGAGACCATCATGGGCTGCAGACCGTTGTTGTACGTGGGTGCGGCAAGCACGATGTTGCTGTACCTGAACGCGTCCGATACGAGATATGACGGATGCGTCGTCATGAGGTCGATCACGGACAGGTTCCTGACGTCCCTCTCCCTGAGGAGATGTGCCAGGAGGTTGGCGGCGGATCCTGTATTACCGTACATGGATGCGTAAGCGATCACCACCCCCTTCTCCTCGGGCACGTACGTGCTCCAGTGCCGATACTTGTCCAGGATGTAATCGATGTCCCTGTCCCAGATGGGGCCGTGCAGGGGACACAGACGTTTGATGTCCAGACCCGCCGCCTTCCCCAGGAGCTTCTGCACATGCTTCCCGTACTTCCCGACGATGTTGGCGTAGTAACGCCTCGCATCGTCGATGTATTTGGATTCGAAGGATTCGCGGTCGGCGAATATCTGTCCGTCCAATGCACCGAAGGTACCGAACGCATCCTCGCAGAACAGCGTGCCGTCATACGAATCGTATGCGACCATGACCTCGGGCCAATGGACCATCATTCCGGATACGAAATGGAGGGTGTGCTTTCCGAGTGAGAGGGTGTCGCCTTCCTTGATCTCCATCCTGTTCTTCGGAACGAGATCGTAGAAATCACCCATCATCTCGATGGCCCTGGGACTTGCCACGACCGTGATGTCCGGATACGTATCCACTATGCGTTCGATCTGCGCACCGTGGTCCGGCTCCATGTGCCCCACGAAGAGATAATCGGGAGTCCTGTCCCCCAATGCGGACATGAGGTTCTCCCAGTACTGTTTGGCGACGGAACTGTCACAGGTGTCCATGATCATGGTCTTCTCATCCCTGATGACATACGAGTTGTACGATACACCGTCGGGGATGGGGAACATCCCTTCGAATATCGGGACGCTCCTGTCATCCGCACCGATCCAAACGGTGTCATCCGTGACATTTCTGACAGTGAACATGTTATTCTCCTACTATCGGAACCTATGTTATCGGTGTTGATAATCTTTCTCAAATCGATCGTACGGGCGGTGATGTGACGCGAATATGCATTCAAGGACGATGCTGCGAACGGGTCGATCGATCCGTACCGATGGGATGACGGGCCTTGCAGGATGCTGTTCTCATCCCTCTCCACATTGAAATCGGCCATCCTTATCCCGGCATCCACCATCCCCTCCTTCAGGGACAACAGGAGAGATTTGGAACGTTTGTCGCAACCGGACTTGATCTCCGATCCGGTGATCCTACATCAGGTGCCGGACGATTGTTCACGTACCGAATCGCGGATCGCATCCGATCCGGAAAACACTCCAAAAATCCGAAGAGACCCTTCGATGAACATGATAGATACAGAAGATGGTGGGCCCGGCCGGATTTGAACCGGCGACCTCCGCAATGTCAATGCGACGTCATAACCCCTAGACCACGGGCCCGATAAGACGGAGATTACCTTCTTATTATTATATCTTGTGATTGGACGACCAGACCGACGGTCTGCCAGATGCATACAACTTAAAAACAGTAGGGTGATGCGGAGCCCATGCTTACGCTGGGCATCGAGGGTACCGCACACACGCTTGGGGTCGGGATCGCAGACACCGACAGGAAGATCCTTGCGAACGTGCTCGATATGTACCGCCCTGCGGAAGGCGGACTGCATCCGCGCGAGGCGGCCAACCACCACGGGGATGTCGTCGCACAGCTCATCGTGAAGGCCGCCGAGGAAGCGAAAGTATCCCTGTCGGAGATCGAGCTCGTATCATTCTCCAAAGGCCCCGGACTGGGACCGTGCCTGAGATCCGCCGCCACGGCCGCACGTGCGCTCTCCTGCAGACTGAACGTCCCCATAATCGGTGTGAATCACTGCGTGGCACATGTCGAGATCGGACGTGCGATGACCGGATGCCACGATCCGGCGCTCCTGTACGCATCCGGAGGCAACACACAGGTCATAGCGTTCTCCAACGGGAGGTACAGGATATTCGGAGAGACGCTGGATGTCGGTGTCGGCAACATGTTCGACAAGCTCGGGAGGGAACTGGGTCTTGGATTCTACGCAGGCCCGGTGATCGAGAAGCTCGCCAAAGAGGGCGACCGCCTGCTGGAGCTACCCTATTCCGTGAAAGGCATGGATGTGTCCTTCTCCGGGATCATGACCGCCGCCCTCGCATTGAAGAGGAAAGGGCATTCCCTGGAGGACATAGCATATTCCGTCCAGGAGACCGTGTTCGCCATGCTGGCGGAGGTCACCGAGAGGGCGATGGCACATGTCGGCAAGGACGAGGTCCTGCTGGGAGGAGGGGTGGCACAGAACATGCGCCTCCGCGAGATGATCGGCGAGATGGCCGAGGAACGCGGTGCGAAGATGTACGTCCCGGACAGGAGGTTCTGCATGGACAACGGTGCCATGATCGCCTGGCTCGGGAACATCATGTACGAATCCGGAGTACGCATGGACCTCGCGGATACCGTCGTGGAACAGAGATTCAGAACGGACGAGGTCGACGTCACCTGGCGTGACTGAGGATCTGCTCCCCGACGATCTCATCAAGGTTCTTCAGGAACTCCTGACCTCTGAAACTGGGGAAGTTCGCACCTGCGGCGATGTTGTGTCCGCCGCCCTGTCCGCCCACGGACTCCGCAGCCTTCCTCATCGCCACCGACAGATCCACACCTCTGTCCAGCTGCGGCCATGTGCCCCTGGCACTCGCCTTCGCCTTGTCCTCGGAGATGTTCAGGCCTATGGTGGGCTTGTCCGGATCGCCCATGAAGTTCATCACTATGGTGCAGAGCGCACCGGTGAATCCGGTCGTGGACGAATCGAAGAACTGGATGTTCTTCATGGGGGTGACCTTCATCTTGTCCAGTTCCACGGTGGCCTCGATTATCTCCTTCTTGGAGTTGTAGCTGAGCTCCCTCGCATACGAGAGGGAATCCTTGTCGCCGAGACATATGCCCAGTCCGATCCCGCCCATACCTTCCCTTCCGCAGGCGTTGAAGAGGTCCGCCAGGGTCTCGGCGTCCATGTTCATGTCCTTCAGGGCGTATCTTGTCCTTGCGGTCTCCTCGAGGGTCTTGACGGAAACCCCCTGTTCCAGGAGTCTGACGGCGATCATGGAGGACAGACGGTGCCTCTCGTCGTCGGTCAGGTCGAGGTAGTCCTTGGTGTACTGCAGCCCCGCCTCCTCGAGGAGGGCCTTCACTCCGGAACTGCTCCCGCTGACCCCGCGGATGTAAGGCTCGGTGGAAATGTACAGCGACTGCGACAGCTGTCCCGCCGGGATCAGTGAACCGTCCATGACGGTCACGAGCCCCCTCTCCCTGGCACCCTGCTCCAGATACGTGTTGAATCCCAGAAGCCCGTTTATGTGCTGCCTGTCGCCGGCTATGCCGCCGAAGGCGAACCTCACCATGTCCCAGTTGTTCTCGTCGACAGTAATCGCCAACAGGAACGCCATGGTGGCCCCGCATGCGGACGTGGTACCGTTGACCCCGTACTGATGGGGGTTGATGTACACGATATCGCCGCATTCCAGGTCGGATGCGTGATGGTCCAGGACGATGACGTCCTTCCCGATGCCACCCAGCCTGTCGATGTACGACGCACCTATGTCGGACATGAGGATGCATTCGGAATTGGATTCGCTCATCATCCCGAGGACCTCGTCGTCCATCACGGGAACGAAGGTGAGCTGATACTCCACATCCAATCTCTGCAGCATGCATGCCAATATGCAGCCTGCGGACACACCGTCCGCGTCGTAGTGTGAGAATATGTGTATAAAATCGTGTCTGCGGACGTGCTCGGACGCCACAGACAAAGATGAAAGAAGTTTAGGGGGCAGGTCATATTCGACCATATTCCACCTTACTTGAGCATCAGTTCCGCTGTGTTGATGGAATACTTCCAATCGGAAGCGAGGACGTTGTTCGCCTTGTAGTAGCGCTCGAGTCTCCTGATCCTTGCCTCGATGAGCTGGAGTCCCCTGTAGTTGGAGACGTCTCCCTTGTTCTTCTTGAGGTGGACGTTGAGTGAGATCGCGCGCCTCATGAGGTTGGCGAGGTCCTCGGGGAGTGCCCCTGCGACACCCTGTTCCTTCATGATCTGGGTGATCGACTTTCCGGTCGCGAGCTTGACATCGGGAACACCGTACTGGTCCCTGAGTATGAGTCCGATCTTAGCGGAGATCTCTCCATCCTTGGCCATCTTGACGATGAGTCCCTCTATCTCGGTGGCGGTGAGCGAGACCCATGCGGGGTTTTCGGTGACCAGGGGGTGCTTGGACCCGGACTGTCCTTTCCTTCTTGCGTGCATTCTTGCCATGATTTATTCCTCTGAATATTCAGGCGGCGAGGCTAGGCTCCCCTATCTTATGTTACTATATAAAAGGCGGGGTCACTCCTTCCCGAACACGTGGCCACGTGCCCATGGTACGACGGTATCGTATTCCGTCCTGTCGAAGGACAGCTCGTCCGGAACGGCCTCGAAGAACCCCGCGGGCATCTCCCCCTCGCCGGACCTTCCAGTGATCCTGCCGGCGCACACGTCGCAGTAGCCGATGTTGGTGGTCGCCACGATGTCCACGGCGTAGCCGGATTCCTCCCTGCATTCCCTCGCCGCGGCCTCCTCGCACGTCTCGCCCTGCTCCAGCTTCCCGCCGGGCATCTCCCAGCCTCCCCTGCGCGGGTGGCGTACCATCAGGAAACGTCCGCCGTCGTCGAACGCCACCACGTATGCCGTGCGCGGACGTTCCGCGACGATGACCACGTGGTCCTTCTCGTACGGTTCGATGGACCGCATCTCGCGGATCCTGAGTCCGCGTTCGACGAGCCTCCTGCGGGCTGCCTCGAAGACCTCCTCCGGCCTCGCGGCGACGTCCTCGGACCTGGCCTTGATGCAAAGGATCCCGTATCTGGCACCGTACATGTCCATGTTGTCAGCCAGTATGTCGGCCTGGTTCTTCTGTGCCACGTCGGAATAGACGATGTCCACCCTGCCCACAGCGAACGAGTATCCGGACGGGTCCGTGGCATCCGCCAGTATAGGATTGACGTTCTCCCTGGATTCGGACATCCTCACCAGGTCCCTGAAGGATCTCGGCGAGAACTCCACGGCATAGACGGTCCCGTCCGGGACTATGTCCGACACGTGCGATACGGTGGTCCCGTTGGCCGCGCCTAGATAGAGGACGGTGCTGTCGTGTCTCAGAGGATACGCCTGACCTCCGACCGAGAGGTACGCGGACAGTTTGCTGCGCGAGGGGTTCCACTCGCGGTACTCAATGCCGCCGGCATTCACCAGCCTCTCGCCGTACACGCGCCTCCCGTGATCGAAGGACCTCGTATAGAGACGTCCCCTGTCGGTGAAGACCGTGCCGTTGGTACCCTCCCGCTCATCCATGCGACGGCCAATCCCTAGTGCGTATTTATGCGTCGCGATGAACCGATTTAATAACAGGATGCCTATGTTTCATACATGATGAACACCCTCGTGGCGATAGCCGATGCCGTCCAGGAAGCAGTCAGGCTGATCCCGTCCGCTTCGGAGATGGGAGAGATCCTCTGCATGGGGGCGGACGGTACACCCACATCCGAGATAGACAAGGTCGCGGAGAACGCCGTGCTGATGTACATTGAATCCCACGGCATCCCGCTGAACGTCCTGAGCGAGGAGATCGGGTTCGTGGACAACGGTGCGGAGGAGACCCTCATACTCGATCCAATCGACGGTTCCAGGAACGCCGAGCTCGGGGTGCCGTACTACACGGTGTCCCTCGCGATCACCCCCGGGACCATGAACGAGGTGCACACCGCGTACCTCAGGAACATCGCCACCGGAGACGAGTACCGTGCGGAGAAGGGTAAAGGGGCGTATCTCAACGGGGAGAGGATCCATGTCAAGAGGAGCTACGATCCCAAGGACATCATCATGATGATCTACATAGGGGCGCACGCCGACCCGTCGTCTTATGAGGTGGTCAAGCGCGTGAAGGCCACCCGTTCCTACGGATGCTCGTCGCTGGAGATGTGCCTGGTGGCACAGGGTTCCGCGGACGGGTTCCTCGTGAACGTGCAGAACTACACCCATTCCATCCGTGTGGTGGACATCGCCGCGTCCGCACTCATCCTCAGAGAAGCCGGAGGGGAGATATACGACCTCGACGGGAACGTCCTAGACCTTCCCGCGGACCTCACGGTGAGGAGCAACTTCCTCGCCGTATCGGATGTCAGGGTGTTCGATTACATCATGAGGGGCGAGACCAGCCACGACACGGACGGTCCGCACACCTACGGCATATACGCCAACTGCAACATAGAGGGGGTCGCCGACATCGCACGCCGCGTCATAGCCTGTCTGAAGGGCGAGAGATATCTGATAGATACCGAACTCGCCGCACTGCTCGGCGTCGAGGGGATGCCGCTCAGGGAGATGGACGTCGACATCGTCATCGTCCTCGGCGGGGACGGCACGCTGCTGAGGGCCACCCACAACACGGATGCGAAGATCCTCGGGATCAACGTCGGAAGCGTCGGTTTCCTCACGGCCGTGGAACGCGACAGGATCGAGGAGGGTATGGAGCGCCTGCTCAGAGGGAACTACATAGTGGACAGGAGAGGGAAGATCCGCGTGTCCTGCAACGGGAAGATCCTCGGGGATGCCATCAACGAGGCGATGATCCATACCGCATCCGTCGCCAAGATACGTTCGTTCAAGGTGTACATCGACGACTCGGTTTTCACCGAGGTCAAGGCCGACGGTTTCCTGATGTCCACCGTCACCGGGTCCACCAGCTACTCCATGAGTCTCGGCGCGCCGATCATGGACCCACGCGTGGACAACGCGTGGATCCTGGTGCCCATGGCCGCTTTCAGATACTCGTCCAGACCCATCATACTGCCGACGACCGCCAAGGTCACGATAGAACCCACGATGCCCAACAAGGACTGTCTGCTGATAATCGACGGACAGAACGAGATCCGCATCCCGGGAGGCAGCAGGATCGAGATGACACTGTCACCGAAGTACGGCAGGTTGATCTCCATGGATTTCGACTTCTATCAGAGGGTCAGGGACAGACTGCCCGGGGCCGTAGGATGAAGGTATATGCCATAGACATCAACCTGATAGACGGCATCAACGAGAGTGCCAGATCCGTCTATCCGGACGAGTTCCTCTGTGCCATGAGCGAGGAGGACGGTGTCATCAACGAGATGGTCATGCTGCCCGGAACCGTGTTCGGCGATGAGCACAGCTTCCTGAACATGTGGATGGCGCCCGCCAACTGCAGGATAGTCGGCACCGCGCATTCTCATCCGGATTATTGCAACGAGGCATCGGATGCGGACCTGGACCTGTTCAGGAACATGGGCGGATACCATCTCATAACGTGCATGCCGTACGACAGGACCAGTTGGAAGCTGTACAACTCCCTCGGGGAGAAGGTGGAACTGGAGATAGTCAATCAAATCTTTTGATCGCGGTGTTGACCATGTTCTTGGCGATCTCCATGAGACCGACCATGTACGCCTTGTCCCTGGCCTCGCAGGTGATGGTGACGCATTGATCCTGACCGTTGACATCCACCAGGAACCATCCGTTGTCGAAGTCCAGCCTTATACCGTCCACGTTGATCATCGAGGTGTACTCGGTGGCGGCGAGCTCTTCCATGATCTTCTCGGTGAGCTCCGCCTCGGGGACCGTGGTCCTGATGACCTCGGAACACGTGGGATAATCGGGGATCTCGTCGGTGAGGTCGCACAGTTTCACGGTGGTGGCTATCTCGCCGAGTCTGAGGGCCGCCGCGATACCGTCGGGGGTCATGGAGAAATCGGAGAACACGAAATGACCGTCCAGATCCATCCCCAGAGCGGAACCGTTGTCGCGCATCATATCGACGACGGACTTGATGTTCCTCCTCACCCTCACGACGACACCGCCCTTCTCCAGGACGTCGTCCACGGCCAGGGTCATGTCGATGGGGACCGTCACCCTGGAAGGTGCCAGCTCCTTGGCGAACATCACGGCCAGTTTCTTCCCGTCGATGTGGTTCCTCTCCTCGTCGAATGCGGCGAACCTGCTTCCGTCGTTGTTGAGGGCCATACCGATGGAGCCGTTGTACCCGCCCATCGTGCTGGTCAGGTCGCGGAGGTCGAACTCCGTCAGCGACTGTATGGAGGTGTTGCCCGATCTGTTGACTATGACCACGTCGGAACCCATCGAGGTGAACACCCTGGCGGCCACGGACGTGGGGGTGAAGTACGTACCGTCCATGACTATCTGGCAGTCGCACTTCTTTATCAGTTCCGTAAGTGCCAGCTCGTACTCGCGCATGATACCGGCGGCGTCCACGACGTTCCCCAGACCGGAGTACTCCGGATAGTGTATCCTGACCTCCTTCGACATGAGCGTGAAGACCTGGGACTCGTCGAAGTAGGATCCGTCGGGATTGTGGATGTTGATGCCGCTGATCTGTTCGGGATCGTCCGCGGCGATGCATACGTAACAATCGCATCTGGGACGCATGAACGGCATGGCGGTGGCCGGACACTCCCCCGCGAGGTACGCGTTACCTCCGGTGGATATTATGCCTGCCATGATGGCTTTCTCTACCATCTGGGACGTACGGTGGCCGTCACGGCAAACCGCAACGGTCCTGTGCTGGGAACCGAGAAGTTTCCCGATCTTCAACGCCTCCTCGGGGGAGATGTTGATCTTCAATGAATCCCTTGGATCCGTGCTGCCGGTCATATGCGGAGCGCTCCCATGTCTTGACCTATATTAAAAATATTGGAATAAAAAGTAATGCAATGTTTCCTACATTTCATATAATCATAGGTAAC
>JBJEZZ010000019.1:0-19668 GCA_051887655.1 Candidatus Methanomethylophilaceae archaeon
AACATATACGTCGGTACCAAACCCTCAGAGTGAGAGGATAAGCAGGACGTACATCACCGCGAAGGTGGCTGCCGATACCGGTATGCCCACCTTCAGGTATCTGCGGAAATCGATCCTTATCCCTTCCTTCTCGGCCTCCTCCGATACAATCACATTGGCGGCCGCACCGATCATGGTCAGATTGCCCGCGAGGGTGGACGATGCCGACAGCACAAGCCACATGGCCGGTGCGGCATTCGTCATCATGTCCCCTATCAATATAACGGACGGGACGTTACTTATCAGGTTGGACAGGACCGCGGAGAACAGTGCCAGTTCTCCGGCGGACGGATTCCCGTTCGAGAATCCCGGGAACACCGATGCGATGACGTCTATCAGTCCCGAGGACACCGCTCCCGCCATGACCACGAACAGTCCGATGAAGAACAGCAGAACGCTCCAGTCCACCCTCCTCACGACCGCCGCCGCTCTGCGGGGCCCTTTGAGGGATACGGTCAGGAGGGCGAGCGCACCTCCGATCAACGCTATGTGGGCTATGCTCACGCCAATCGCCCCGGACACGGAGAACGCGATCACTGTACAGACGGCGATGGCGACCGTGATGCAGAGCATACGGCGGTCCTCCACAGGTGCGGGTACGGTCTCCGCGGGTTCGATGAGCAGTCCCTTCCTGAATATGATGAGCATCACCAGGATCGCGACCGCGAGGCAGGCGATCGTCATCGGTACGAGCTCCATGCTGAATTCCATGAACCCTATCCCCGCGTGGGTGGCTATGTACGCGTTCTGGGGGTTCCCGACCACGGTCGCGCAGCTGCCTATGTTGGCGGAGATGAACACCCCCACCAGATACGGGATCGGATCCGTGCGGAGGGATCTGCAGCATCTTATGACCGCCGGTGTCAGGATCAGCACGACGGCATCGTTCAGCATGAGTGCGGACAGGAACGCGGACAGCACCATCAGTCTGACCAGGAACATACGGCCGTTCCCCACGTGTTTGATCAAGAGATCGGCCACTATCCCGAAGAATCCGCACGAATCGAGAGCGCCGACCAGCAGCATCATGCCCAGGAGCAGGAGGAGGACGTCCGTGTTCAGGGAATCCAAAGCATCCGTGAACGATACGATGCCGAACAGCAGCATCGCCGCTCCTCCTGCCAATGCGGCGGTATGCATCCCGATCTCTATGCCGGGAAGACGTCTGATCGATATTGCCGCATATGTTATCACGAAGATGATCGCCGCGATGATCAGTTCCAGGGACATCGATACACCGGTGGATGTCTATGAGCCGGTCCGCTTATACCAGTTTCCTTTCGGATATGGCCGTGTACGGCCGTCGCGGGCGCGTACGTTTAAAATAATGAACGCCTACTCCCGTCCATGACCCTATTCATCCATAACACCTTGACCGGTAAGAAAGAGGAGTTCAGGCCCATCGAGAAGGGCAAGGTCAAGATGTACGTCTGCGGAGTCACTGTGTACGACGACATCCATATGGGACATGCGAGGAGCATGATCGTCTTCGATACCGTCGCAAGGTACCTCAGGTACAGCGGATACGATGTCATGCATGTGACCAACTTCACGGATGTGGATGACAAGATCATGGACCGTGCGGCGAAGCTGGGCCTGGAGCCCCTGGAGCTCTCCGCACGTTACATCGACAAGTACTTCGAGGATACGAAGAAGCTCGGCATCAACCGCGCGGACCTGTACCCCAAGGCCTCCGACAGCATCGGGGACATCATCGATATGGTGAAGGTCATCATCGACAACGGGTTCGGATACGTGACCTCCGACGGGAGCGTATACTTCTCCGTGGACAAGGTGGAGGACTACGGGCGCCTCACCAACCAGAAGCTGGAGAACATGAGCAACCAGGGAAGGCAGGTCATGAACGACGGGGAGAAGAGGAACCCCATGGACTTCGCCGTATGGAAGGCCGCCAAGCCCGGAGAGATCTCCTGGGATTCCCCGTGGGGGAAGGGCAGGCCCGGATGGCACATCGAGTGCTCCGCCATGATCAAGGCGCACATGGGCGATACGATAGACATCCACGGAGGGGGCAACGACCTCATATTCCCGCACCACGAGAACGAGATCCTCCAGACCGAGGCCTGCACCGGCGGACCCCTCGCCAACTACTGGATGCACAACGGTATGCTCACCGTGAAGGGTGTCGGCAACAGCAAGGAGGACAAGATGTCCAAGTCCCTCGGCAACTTCTTCAGGGTGGAGGACGTCGCCGCGAAGTACGACAGTCAGACCATCAGGTTCTACTTCCTCAACACGCATTACATGAGCCCCCTCCTCTACGGGGAGGAGTATATCTCCAAGGCGGCGGAGGCCCTCAGGAGACTGTGGAACAACTACCGCGAGCTGGAGGCATACATCAGGGGAGCATCCGGGAAGGACGATGCGGATGCACTCATCGCTGACACCAGATCCGCATTCGTCTCCGCGATGGATGACGATTTCAACACCAGGGACGCCATCGAGGCCATGTTCTCCTTCGCCAGGGACACCAACCGCATGATGGGCGCAGGGGAACTGTCCAAGAAGGGTGCAGAGAACGCGATCGCACTCCTGAAGGAGTTCGACACCGTGCTCGGCATACTGCCCCAGGACGTAGAGGGCGACAGCGTCATGGACGCCGTCATGGACATACTGATCGACATCCGTGCCGAACTCAGGAAGCGCAAGGCGTACGATCTGGCGGACACCATACGCGACAGGCTCACCGAGGCAGGCATCAGTCTCGAGGACTCTTCGGGTGGTGCCAAGTGGAAGAGGATCTGAGGAAGAAGTCCGAACTGATCCTCGGCGGTGCGGTGTCCCTGCCGGAAGGGTTCGTGCTCCCTGTCAGGATATCGCGTTCCACCGCAGGTCCCGGAGCGGGATCGGAGGCGGTCGTGTTCAGGTTCGGCAGGATGAGGGTCAAGAAGGCCGTCACCTGCGGACCGGCAGATTTCGAACTCAGGGACGACGGCGGTAGGCTCTCCCTGTGGCGTGACGGGTCGCTCTTCATAGACGGAGTCACCATGGAACCCGTCGGGTTCCATGCACCCCAGCAGGCGTTCTTCAACCTGGATCCCAGGTGCATGTTCCACTGCGTGTATTGCAACTCGCCCTATCTGGGCAGCGATTCCTTCAAGGGCCTCACGCCCGAGTCGATAGTCGGTATGATGGATTCGTCCCCGCAGAGGGAGAGCTTCACCGGCGTGGCATTCACCAGCGGGGTCTACGGGTCCATACAGGCGACCGTCGACAACTTCTGCAGATGCGTCTCCGCCGTGAAGGAAGCATATCCAGATCTGCCGATAGGCGTGGAACCGTACGTGGACCGTACGGAACAGATCGATGCCCTGCACGATGCCGGTGCCGACGAGATCAAGATAAACATCGAGACCGCCAGGAAGGACCTGTTCGGGAAGGCGTGCCCGGACCTGGACTATGACAACACGTTCGTCATGCTGGCACATGCCGTGGACGTCTTCGGCAGGGGCAGGGTATGCTCCAACCTGATCTACGGTCTCGGCGAATCGGATGCGGACGTACGCGATGCCATGGACAGGCTGGCATCGATGGGCGTCATGGCCAACCTCAGACCTCTGAGACTGTCCGATGCCAACAGGGACAGGATGAGGTCCGTGTTCGGGGATCTGGAACCCATAACGCCGGAGAGGATGGAGAGGCTGGCACTCATGCAGATGGAGATCTTTTCGGAACACGGTCTCTCGCCGGATACCATGCACACGATGTGCTTCGCATGCAGATGCTGCGATCTCATCCCGTTCTCCGATCTATGAGACCGTGCATGTAAGCGGAGAGCTCGCAGGACTTGCAGTGTCTGCCGTGGGTGGGTTCGCCGCATTCGCATCTGTTCAGGTCGGCGGGCCCGTAGTTGTTGGAAAGCATGGGGTACAGTTGGTCGTATGACGACAGGATGCTGTATCTGGATCCCGGGGACCTGTCCTCGAGGTCGTCCACGATGTCGCGGTACTGGTTCCTCAGCGCCTCGCTCCAATAGGGGCATACACCGTCCCAGAACGGGATCCCGCTCACGATCGCATACAACAGGGATTCCTTCTCTGGGACCGTCCTGAGGGGCATTATGCGCGGTACCAGTCCGGGCTGCACCCTCTTGTGGGGCCCCAATCTGGCCATCCTTTCGATGTCCCCGCGGGCGAAGTTCATCATTATCGACTGTGCCATATCGTCAAGATTGTGTCCGGTGGCGAGGTACCTCGCGCCGATCTCCTCCGCGACGGAGTTCATGCATTTCCTGCGGAACACGCCGCAGTAGGTGCACGGACTGTTCTCGCCCGATAAGGGTGCCACCTCGTCCATGGTGAGGTCCACAGTATCCTTGAACGAACGTAGATGGAATTCGATGTCGTTGTCCTTACAGAATCCGCGGACGATGTCGACGCTGGGAGGACGGTATCCCTCTATGCCCTCGTCCACGGTGATGCAGTGCAGGTCCACGTCCCTCCTCTGTCCGATCGCCTTGTTGATGATGCTGAGGGCGACCATGCTGTCCTTCCCCCCGGAGACGGCCACACCTATGACCCCTCCTCTGGACAGATCGGTCTGTTTCTTGATCTCGCACTTGACCCTCTTCTCGACATATCTCATCAGATGGTCGGCACACAGGTGGTTGCCGTTGTATCTGATGAACGTTACCGCCGGTCTGCTGCACAGGTCGCACTTCAAGGCATCGCCTCCAGCAGGGCCTCCAGTTTCTTGGCCAGGACCTTCGCGGGTATGTCCTGCAGGGAGATGTATGCGGTGTGTCCTCCGGGTCCGCTGTCGGCCTTCTGGTTGGTCGTCCTTATCAGGCCGTTCTTCTCCAGGTCGGTGATGTAGGTCCAGAACTGGGTATGTTTCCTGGCGGCGGTCTCGTACTCCTCGCACACGATCGCGTACGTCTTCTCCGCAGCGGAGATGGTCACGTATCCCATGTTCTTTATCGCCCTGCAGACGGCCAACAGTGCCAGCGTCCTGTTCTTGTCGAGGGATTCCAGTTTGGACTGCGTCACCACCGAGTAGATCATCGCCTTCGCGCCCCTGACGTCCTCCGCCGTGAGCCTTCCCTCGTCCCTCTCCTCGGCCATGCGTGCGGATTTGTCTAGGAGGTCTATGGCGAATCTCGCGTCGCCGTATTCCTCGGAGTTGTCGGCTATCAGGTCCAACGCGTCCTGGTTGTACGTCCCCTCCTTGAGGGCCATCTCCGCTCTGGATGTCACTATGTCGCGTAACTCGTCGCGGCTGTATCTGTCGAAACGCACCACGTTGGCACGTTTGAATGACGACAGCGATGCCTCGTCCAGTCTGTCGAGGACGTATTCCTGCGAGATCAGGATCATCGACACGGAGACCTTGGATCTGCTGTCGTCGTTGAATCTGGATATCTGGTACACGAGGTCTATGCCGCCCCTCTTCAGCAGGACGTCCACCTCGTCCAGTACGATCACGAACCTCTTCCCCGATTTCGTTATGTGCCCTCTGAACGTGCGGAGCATCTCCGGGGTGGAGAATCCTCTGTCAGGGAACGCGGGATCGAAATGCCTGATCATCTGCAGCAGTATCCCTGACTCCGTGCCCCTCTGTCTGCAGTTGACCACCACATAGTCCATCGGGATCAGGTGCTTGGAGCAGTATTCCGCCATATCGGAACAGAACCGTCTGGCGGTCGCGGTCTTCCCGGTGCCCACGCTCCCGGACAGGAACGCGGTCTCCGATCCCCCGTAGTCGATCACGCTGCGGAACAGCATGGACAGACGTCTCATCTGTTCGTCCCTGTGCAGGAGATCCTTGGGGATGTAGTCGAAGGACAGCTTCTCGCCGTCCTTGATGATCACGGAAGACCTTTCGAACAGCATCTCAAATCCTTCTTACCCTGATCAGTCCAGAGCATGGAACGACCTCCACGCCCGCCTTCTCCCACTCGTCGGCGATGATGTTGATACCGAGGGAGTCGGACGACATGTGGCCGGACACCACCATGTTGATGTGGTGCTTCCTCGCCTCCTCGATGTGCGATTCCGGGAAGTGCATTCCGACGACGGTACCCACGCCTGCGGCCGCCAGGTGCTGGTAGATCTCCTTGGGACCGGACGTGCCACCGTTCATCTTGAAGATCACCTTCCCGCATCTGGCATTCTTGCTTCCGACCACGATCTTGGGCGGGGAGTTGAACCTTGCGGACTGCTGGAACTCCGGGATGGTCATCAGGTGTTCGGTGATGTCGCCCACGGTCCTCGCGGGATGTTCCTCGAACTCCTTCGTGAGGAAATCTTCCACGCAGTTGTCCGCCGGGGTGTGGACATTCAGGAGGGGGATGTCGAGCAGTCTCGCGGCATCGGTCGCCTGATTGTAGTTGGCGGGAAGGACGTTGCGGATGACCTCCTCCATCCTGGTGTTCATCAGTGCCTCGGAGACGTTGATCGGGACGCCCGCATCGAGATACAGTTCGTTCTGCATGGTCATGACCTCGGGGAACGGGGTCCTGGCAAGACCCAGGGGGTGGTGCGCCACGAGGGCGTCGATCCTCTGGCCCTTCTCCCTGAGCCTGTCCGCGAGAAGCACCTCCCCGGTGCTGATGTCTATTCCCCACATGAGCCTGGAGATCTCGGTGTCAGGATCGCCGTAGGAGAGCCTGCTGTCCGCGTATGGGTTCCAGAGCCTTTCGAGATCGAAGTACTGCTTCATATCCTCGCTCAGGGAATCGTATGTCTTGCGCTCGTCCTCTAACAGGCGCTTGACATCGGATTCGGGACGCGGATCGTGCTTCATACCTGTCTCTATCGCGAGTCTGTAGACATCAATCAGCTTCATGACCACCCCAATGGCGTATCCGTTCATAACGTTTGGTCCGTCGCGCGTGCGAACAATCTTTTAGAAGGAGGCCGATGGGGGTACGATTCCCATGAATGAGATCTGGACGGAGAAGTACAGGCCCAAGGGTCTGGATGATGTCGTAGGACAGAGACATGTGGTCGAGAGGCTGAAGGCGTATGTCGAGTCGCACAACATGCCGCACCTCCTGTTCACCGGGCCCGCGGGCACCGGCAAGACCACATGCTCGTTGGCCATGGCCAGGGAGATGTTCGGCGGCGAATGGAAGGGCAACTTCATGGAACTCAACGCATCGGACGAGAGGGGAATCGATGTCGTCCGCGGCAAGATCAAGGAGTTCGCCAGGACCGCGCCTCTCGGAGGTGCGGAGTTCAAGATCATCTTCATGGACGAGGCCGATGCGCTCACCTCGGATGCGCAGGCCGCTCTCAGGAGGACCATGGAGAAGTTCTCCAAGATCTGCAGGTTCATCCTCTCGTGCAACTATTCGTCCAAGATCATCGATCCGATCCAGTCCAGATGTGCGGTGTTCAGGTTCCAGCCGGTGTCCAAGGAGGACGTCCGCGGATTCCTGATGAAGATCATCACCAACGAAGGCGTCGACATAGACGACGAGGCCGTGGACGGTCTGGTACATGTCGCAAGGGGCGACATGAGGCGTGCGGTCAACTCCCTCCAGGTGGCGGCATCCCTGAACAACAGGATCGACATGGACACGATCTACCAGGTCACCGGCATGGCCAATCCAGAGGAGGTCAGGGGCATGCTGGAGATGGCTCTGGAAGGCAACTTCATAGGTGCCAGGGACAGATTGGACGAGATCATGATCAACTACGGTCTGTCCGGCCAGGACATCATAAAGCAGATCCATTCCTCGTTCTTCGATCTGAGCATCGACGATTCCGAGAAGGTCCGTCTGATGGACAAGACCGGGGAGATCGAGTTCAGGATCGTGGAAGGCAGCAACGAGCGCATACAGCTCGAGGCACTGCTGGCATATCTGGTGATGATGGGTGGCGGGTCCAGAAGGTGAACGTCATCTCCTTCTGAGGAATCCCAGGATACCGCCCTTCTTCTCCGACTTGTCTTCCTGGATGTAGAGCAGGTCGGGGGTGTTCAGCCTGTTCACCTTGATGGGGTCGTTCCCGCTCTTCCATTCCTTCTTCTTCCTGTCCAGCACCTTGTTCAGGAATTCGGAGGCATCCGCGTTCTTCCCCTGTTCCGCGACCGTGAGGTACCTCGTGCCCTTGGCCACGTCCTTCTCCACGCCCTTGCCGTAGTAGTACATGATGCCCAGCATGTAGTAGCATTCCATGCTGTCGAGCTTGGCGCCCTCCCTGAAACGCTGGGATGCGGCGATCATGTTCACGGGTCTTCCGACACCGCTGTAGTGCATCATCCCCACCTTGTAGTAAGCTATCGGCATGCCGGACCTCATGGCGGCGCTGTACAGCGAGAATGCTTCGTTGTAGTTGCGGTTCTTGTTCTTCGGATCGGCGTATATGTCGCCGAGGGCGACCCTGGCCTCATTGCATTCCCTGTCCACGGACATGCGGTACCATCTCATGGCCTCGTTCTCGTCCTGCGGGACCCCGTTCCCGTGGAAGTACATATGACCCAGATAGTACTGTGCGATGGCGTATCCCTTCTCTGCGGAAAGGGTGAACCATTTGAGGGCGGACGCGAGGTCCTGTTCGGTTATCCTCCCCTCGTAGAACGACAGACCTGTGTAGAACTGTCCTCTGTCGTTGCCGTACTCGGCCGACCTCAGATACCACTGGAACGCCTCCTCGGGGTTCTGGGTCACCGGCGCTCCTGGTGTATCCAGCAATCTGCCGTATTCGCACATGGCCTTGGGGTCGCCGTACTCCGCCACGGCCCTCAGCATGGTGACGCCCTCGACCGATCTCTCGGGATCAGCCAGGAGGGCCATCGCATTGTCGTAGCTGTCGTTGTTCCGTTTCACAGTACGCTCCTGACCCTCTGCATGGTCTCCATGAACTCGTTGTCGCTGAGGTAGATGTCCCCGGCGAGGTCGCAGGTCTCCGTGGTCCCGTTGCATGAGACCTTTATCGATATCAGACCGTCCACATCGGCGTTCATCTCGATGTCCATCTTGGTCTTCCCCCTGGATATCCTGCCGGTGAGCGGGATGTGGAACGTCTTCACCAATCTGGATCTGGTGAGTGGCGTATTTTCTTCTCCCTTGTCCGCCCTGTTCTCGTACACCGCGATGTCAAGGATCTCCTGATCGTCGTTCTTCGGTCTGCATACTACCTTCCTGGACAGGGGCAGAGTGACATTCCTGTGGAGCAGGTTGCATACCATCTCCTCCCCGTCGATCCCCATCTTCAGTCCGAAGGTCTTGTTCAGCACCGAACGTACCTTTATGTCGTCGGTGGAGAACACCGAACGTGCGTACAGGGCTGCACCCCTCGCGACCGCGTGTATGGGGTCGTATCTGGTGATCTGTACGCCGGGGAATTCCTTCTCCAGCATGGTCCTTATCAGCGGGGTGATCGAAGGCCCTCCCACCATGATGATCCTGTCGAGGTCGTTGCGGGTGAGTCCCGCGGCCTCGATCGCATCCGACGTCATGCGTATGGTCTTGGACACCAGATTGTACGTGGCCTCGTCGAGTTCCGCCCTGGTGATGGTGAAGCCTATGTGCTTCCCCCTGATCTTTATGGCACCCTTGGACTCATCCACCCTGTCCAGGATGATCTTGTGCTTCTCCGCTTCGGTCAGGATGTGCCTGCGCAGGTCGCTGTCGTCGTCCACGTCCTTGGAGGTCAGACCCGCCGCGGCGACGACCTTCCTCTGGATGATGGATGCCAACTGGAGGTCCCAGTCCCTGCCTCCGAGGAACTTGCTGCCTTCGTTGGACAGCACGTCGAACCCACCCTTGCGGATGTCCATGACCGTGACGTCGAAGGTGCCCCCTCCGATGTCGTATATCGCGGCCTTGCCCTCGAAGTCGTCGGTGTCATGACAGTAGGATATCGCGGCGGCGTTGGATTCGTTGATGATCTTCGGTTCCTTGATCCCGGCGAGGTACGCCGCCTTCATGGTGGCCTCCCTCTCCGCATCTCCGAAGTCCGCGGGTACCGCCAGGACGGCCCTCTCCACCTTGCACCCCTTCTCCGATTCGAACGTGCGGATCATCTTGTAGAGGATCATGGAGAACATCTCCGTGGGGGTGTAGTCGGTGTTGTATATCCTCTGTCTGTGGGTGGTACCCATCATGCGTTTGAAGCAGTTCTCGAAGTGATACCTGTCCTCGTAGAATATGCGGTCTATCGCGAGCTGTCCCGCGTAGTTCCTTGACGGCGTGAGGAGCACCACCGACGGGAATTTGGTGTATCCCTTGTCCCATCTCTGGATGGATATCGTCCCGGCGTCATCCGTGAATGCCATGACGGAATTGATCATCCCCAGATCTATTCCTATGAAATACTGCTCCCCATCCATCCCATCGATACTGATTCAATGGTCGGAGAATAAATAAGTTACTATTGTGAACAAAGATTGGTGGGTCATGTCCGGTACCCGGGTCTCCCCGGGCACCGGAGTACCGCGTTTCACTTGAGGCCGACGATGTTCCCGTCGGCATCCATGTCGATGCCCATGGCGGCAGGGACCTTCGCGAGTCCGGGCATGAGCATCATGTCCCCGCAGACGGGAACGATGAATCCCGCTCCTCCGGAGACGTAGACCTCCCTGACGTTGAGCTCCCAACCGGTGGGTGCTCCCTTGAGCTTGGGGTTGTCGGAGATGGATGCCTGCGTCTTGGCGATGCATATGGGCAGGTTGCCGAGTCCGTTCTCCTCGATGTTGGCGATGGCCTTCTTCGCCTTGGCGGAATAGACGACACCGGATGCGCCGTAGATCTTGGTCGCGATGGCCTCGATCTTCTCGGTGACCGGGGATTCCAGGTCGTAGAGGGGCTTGTAGTTGGCCTCGGTGTTCTCGAGGACATCGACGACGGCGTTGGCCAGTTCGATACCTCCCTCTCCTCCCTTGGCGAACACCTCGGACATGGCGACCCTGACGCCGATCTCCTCGCAGTGCTTCCTGATGAGGTCGAGGCATTCGTCGGTGTCGTTGTGGAAGCGGTTGATGGCGACCACGACGGGCACTCCGTAGGACTGGAGGTTGCGCACGTGCTTGTCCAGGTTGCAGAATCCCTTGACGAGGGCCTCGGGGGTCATCGTGGACTCGTCCTTGATGTTCCCTCCTCCATGGGTCATGAGGGCGCGGACGGATGCGACGATGACGGTGGCATCGGGGGAGAATCCCGCCTGCCTGCAGACGATGTCCATGAACTTCTCCGCTCCGAGATCCGCGGCGAACCCTGCCTCGGTGACGACGTAGTCCCCGAGGGCCATCGCGGTCTTGGTCGCGATGATGCTGTTCGCACCGTGCGCGATGTTGGCGAAGGGGAATCCGTGGATGAAGACGGGGACGCCTTCGAGGGTCTGGACGAGGTTGGGGTTGATGGCGTCCTTGAGGATGACCATCATGGATCCGACCGCTCCGATGTCCTCTGCGGTGACGGCCTTCCCGTCGAAGGTGTATCCGACGACGATGCCTCCGAGCCTCTTCCTGAGGTCATCCCTGTCCTTCGCGAGTGCGAGGATGGCGGACACCTCGGATGCGGACGTGATCAGGAATCCGCTCTCGTGGGGGACCCCTCCGGAGGACCTTCCTCCTCCGAGACCGACGACGATGTTGCGCAGTTCGCGGCAGTTCATGTCCATGGCCTTCTTGAGTGTGATCTGTGTGGGGTCGATGTTGAGCTCGTTGCCCCTGGCGATGTGGTTCTCCACGAGCGCGGAGAGCAGGTTGTGTGCGGCGCTGACCGCGTGGATGTCGCCGGTGAAGTGGAGATCGATGTCCCACATGGGGTAGACCTGGGAATATCCTCCTCCGGTCGCTCCTCCCTTGACACCGAAGGTCGGTCCGAGCGAGGGCTCCCTGAGTGCGCCGACGACGTTCTTGCCGATCTTCTTGAGACCCTGGATGAGTCCGATGGTGGTGACCGTCTTACCCTCTCCCGCGGGGGTGGCGGTGATGGCGGTCACGAGGACCAGCTTCCCTTTCTTCCCCTTGTCGTATTTCTTGAGGGCCTCGACCGGGACCTTTGCGATGTACTTACCGTAGGGGTAGAGGTCGCAATCCTCGATACCGATGCTGGCGGCGATCTCTCCGATGGGCTTGACCTTTGCTTCTCTCGCGATCTCCAAATCTGTCTTCATTGTATCACTGTGCCGAAGAAGGAAAAATGATTAAATAGACTTTCGTAGGCCACCTGACCGGCGACCGTGCATCCGGCGGGCGATCCGTTCCTCGGATATGTCTTCCGTGCGTGCATCGCTGGAACGGCCGGACCGCCATGCGGATCGGTTGTCCGCGTGTGCGGTCATATAGGTCGGCCGTCCGACGGCAGCTCCCCGTGCATCGGGGGAGGGGTCATGCCATGTTGCAGCACGTTCTTCTGATGAGAGATAAAGGTGGTTTGACATCCCTCCCTTCGGAGGGACCTTCATCCGGCGTACCAACGTCGATGATGAGCTTCTTCAGACGCTGGTCGTTCGTCGGTATCATTCTCCCGTTGGGGTAGCGGTTGTTCATCCTGTACCACATGATGAATGCCGCCTTGGCATCATCCGGTGCATCGGATCTTATCCCCTTCATCCCCGTCTTCGCTTAGCTCGGCCCGTACAGGACTACGTACGGACTGAAAACCTTCTCAAGTTCCCTAAGGTCTTTCATTTCTCTCACGGTAACAACATCGATTAATAAATATTTATTTTTAATAATGTTATATATGTTATAATTGTTATTAACGTTATTATTTTTATTTGCGTGATTACCCGATTAACGTTAACACACGGGGTATTTGACCGTGCGATACGTGGTTCAAACATGGGCGACGAGGTCTCATGCAGGGAAGCGGGTGAAAGGGAATTGGAAGCGATGTCCGTGATCAGGGACGTGATACTGATCGTGAAGGAGGAGATAGAGAACAATCTGGATCATGTATCGGAAGGATTGGGCGCCATGCTCGACTGTGCGGATGCGCAGATAGAGAAGGCGTACGGGGCGCTCGGTCCGTTCTGCCGATGAGAGCGCCCGGCGGTTCCCGGATCACTCCCCGGGAGCCGTCTTACCGTTCACCTTCGCGATGATCTCCGCGGCCCACTTGTTCCCGTTGGAAGCGGCCACCTTGAACCAGATGAGTCCCTCCTCCTGGTTCTGTTCGGTACCCTCCCCTTCGAAATACATCTTCCCGACCCTGAACTGCGCGTCGGGATCGTCCTGTTTGGCGGCCCTGAGATACAGTTCGAAGGCCTTCTTCTTGTCGACCTCGGTGCCTTCCCCGAGATAGTACATGGTGGCGAGGTTGAACATCGCCGGCGTGAGCTCGTTGGCTGCGAGCTTGTACCATTCCAATGCCTTGGCATCGTCCTTCTCCACGCCGATGCCGTCGTGATAGAACGATGCCACCTTGAACTGGGCCTCGGCTATGCCCTGTTCCGCGGATTTCAGGTACCATCCGAAGGCGGCATGGAGGTCCCTCTCGAAACCGACGCCCTCCTCGTACAGGTATCCCACCTTGAACTGGGTGACAGGTTCCCCTCTCTCCGCCGCCATGGCGAACCATTTGATGGCGGTGTCGATGTCCTGCTCTATGCCGTCGCCGTAGAAGTGCATCATGCCGATCTCCACCATGGCCCCGACGTGTCCCTTCTCCGCGGCGTGTGCGAACATGCGCAGCGCGAGTTCGGGATCCTTGTCCACGCCGTATCCTCCCCAGTAGATCATGCCGAGGTTGAACGTGCCTTCGGCATCGCCGAGGTCGGATGCCCTCCTGAAGAGCTCCCTGCCCTTGGCATGGTCCCTCTCCACCCCGGTGCCGCTCATGTACATCTCGGCGAGGCGGTCCATGGCGGGTACGAACTCCAGGTCAGAGGATCTGGTGTATAGCTCCACGGCCTTGTCCATATCCTTCTCCACACCGTCCCCCGTTTCGTATCTCTGGGCTTCGATGAACAGCTGCTGACCTTCGTTTGGTGTGAACATGAGATGCAGGATGACAAGTCCGTATTAAAAGTTGAACCGTCGTACGGACGGTCAAGGGGTCCGGCCCCCGGAGGGGCCGGATGCGTTCATCCGAAGACGGGACATTTGGGCGCGTCCGGATCCGCTTCCAGGGTCTCCATCTCCACCCTGACGCACTCCGAAAGCTCCACCTTCGGCGATACCCTGCGTGCGGACGTCTCCGCGCGTACGGTCTCCGGGTCCAGTCTTATCTCGCGTACGTCGCTTCCGGAGGTGCAGCTCTCGATGAACGAACCGTCGGCACCGATCAGTGCGCTGAGTCCGCCCATCTCCTTCCCGCTGTCGTTCCCGGTCATGTTGCACATGAGGATCGGGATGGAGAACTCGATGGCACGCGCCTTCGCGATGTCCAGGAGCTTCCTGATGCCGTCCTCCGTGAGCGCGGTGCAGCAGATGATCATGTCCGCACCGTTCTCCGCGTAGTATCTGCACAGTTCCGAGAGGCAGATGTCGTGTCCGGCGGCGATACCGAAGGACAGTCCTCCCCTGGAGACGATCATGGGGGACGAACCCGGGGTGTACAGCGCGGTCTCGTCCGCAACGTTGTCCTCGCGGAGGGCCATCTTCGAGTACACGTGCGTCTTCTTCCCGTCGACGACGAGCACGGAGTCGGTGACGGTACCGTCGTCGTTCTTCACCGGACATCCGCATATGACGGTGGATCCCGTGTTGTGGGAGAGCTCGGACAGGGGGTCCAGCATGAGCATCTTCAGCGTCTGGAAGTTCACCTTCTTGATGTCGGTGACGTATCCGCTGCAGTACATCTCCGGGAATACGAAGATATCGGATTCCACGTTGCCGATCCTCATCTTCGCTTTGAAGTAATTGACCTTCGGATCTCCGACGATACCTCTGGATTGGACGAGTGTGACCTTCATACGGTATAATCCGCACACAGGATATTAAGGCTGATTATACGGTATATCCAACTCGCGTCTTTCGTGCAAAGTATTAATCCATAAGCGCTTAAAGGGTATAAGGTGAAAATCATGTTCGACACAAAAAGGTCTGATTTCGCCACGACTATCGGAGGATTCCTCCTCGTGGCATTCTTCGCACTCTGCATCGGTCTCAGGATGTTCAACATCGAGCTCGACCTGTTCGAGGGAGAGGGCATTCTCAAGCTGACCCGCCTTCTGACCGTCATCGGTGTCCTCGTAGGGTTCTTCTGCCTCTGCAAGGCATTCCTCACCGAAGGATTCACTTTCCTTCTGGTGACCGCATTCGGATATGCCGCCGCTTCCGCCATCCCGCCGGTCGGTCTCGACCTCGCCATCGGTATGTGCGCACTGTTCGCCGTCGTGGCGTTCATGGGATACAGGGAAGGATACCTCGACCTCACCATCATCAACGCACTGTTCGCACTCGTCGCACTGCTGTACTTCGGATTCGACCTCTCCGATATGGGATTCGTCTACATCATCCTCGGACTGCTGCTCATCGTCGCTGCCGGTGTGAGCGGATACGTCGCCGTCGTCGATTGGATCAGCGCACAGGACTTCATCCTCGAGTACGAGGAGGAGGTCTTCGGCGATTGCTGCTGCTGCGACGACGATGACTGCTGCTGTGACGATGACGACGATTGTTGCTGCGACGACGATTGCGACTGTCACAAGAAGGATTGAATCCTTCGAACAAACCATCCATGATGCCTTCGGGCATCATCCTGTTTTTATTATCTCATGATCCTGTGAGGTCACGGTTCATAATCCGCGATATAGAGGAGGCAGGTGTACGTCCATCCAGTCACAGGAGGTGCAGTCGGCAGGATCGTACGACTCCCTTCCTTTGTTCGACGATCGACGTACATTTCGACATATGTGCGGGATGTGGACACATTATCGGTTATGGATCGTCGAACATAGGCGATGTCATGGTCATGACGTCTGCCTTCCGCAGATCCCGGCGACGGCCTTCCGAACGGCGGTGACGATACCGGTGAAGAACAGAGCTCACCGTCATTTTTAACCGCAATGAAAAATTGGTGGGCCCGACGAGATTTGAACTCGAGACCTCCCGGTTATCAGCCGGGCGCTCCAACCAAGCTAAGCTACGGGCCCACTTGTGTGTAATTCCTGCATTGTACTTTCCCATATATACCTTTCTATCCAGGTCTTCGATAACCATAATACGCTGGTCGGACATCGCCGTACCATGGCATCCACATTCCATTGGGTCAGGGTCAAAGCGATATGTTACGCCACCGAGGACGAGGATCTCCTCTGCGAGGTGGTCTCCGGAATGACGGGCGTGGAGGAATTGGATGTGGACGTGTCGGAAGGTCTCCACAACAACCCCCTGACGGTGATAGATGCCAACCTCACGAAGAACAAGGAGTACGCCACATTGTTCACCACCTTGGGGAAGGACATCGCCATGTCCATCCTGGAAGGCATCGAGGACAGGGTGGACGACGACTGCGTCTTCTATGTGAGATTCGATAAGCAGAAGGCGGTCTGCGGGGAATACGAGATCAGTCACGGCGGCGATGTGATATCGCTCACCGCCAAGGTCATGGCGCACCCCGCGAGGAAGGACGTCGCGGTAGGGGTGGTCAGGGACTACCTTCTGGGTCTGTTCCCTCTGGATCCCTGACGTTGATCTTCACGAACTTGATGCGTCTGTTCCTGACCGATGTGACCGTGAAGTCCACGGACTCGACGGATATCCTGTCGCCGATGATGGGGGACCTGTTGAGCTTGTACTGTATGAACCCGCCTATGGTGGGGCCGTCGTAGTCCTCCAGGTCGAAGCGCCTCTCGATCTCCTCCATGAGGTTGTTGATGTTGGCGTCGCCCTTGGCTATGAATGTCCCGTCCGCATCCTTGACCACGTCGTATTCGATCTCGTCGCTCTCGTCCCAGATCTCTCCGACCAGCTCCTCCAGCACATCCTCGAGGGAGACTATGCCCACGGTGCCTCCGTAGTCGTCGATGACCACCAGCATCTGTACGGTGGATTTCTGGATCTCCGACAGGGCGGTCGCCACCGATGTGGATTCGGGTATGCATCTGACGCGCCTGATTATGCTGTCGATCCTCCCGTCCTTGTTGCCCATGAAGTATCTGGCGAAGAAGTCCTTCGAGTAGACGACACCGATGATCTTGTCCACGGTGTCCTCGTACACCGGCAGTCTGGAGAATCCGCTGTGTATGAACAGCGACTTGACGTCCTCCATGGTGGCACTCTTCTCCACCCCTACGATGTCCACGCGCGGCGTGAGGATCTCGGCCACGGTCTTGTCGTCGAAACGGATGGCGGATTTGATGAGGTCCCTCTCGGTCTCCTCCAGTTCCCCTTCCTCCTCGATCTCGTCCACCATGATCATGAGCTCCTCCTCCGTGAGGGTCGGGGCATCGTCGCCGTCGTTGACGGCCTCCGTGACCGATGTGGACACCTTCTGGAAGATCCAGGTTATGGGTGCGAACACCTTGGACACGAACAGCATCATGGGTGTGAACAGGAGTGCGAACTTCTCCGGTCTGGACTTCGCGAGCACCTTGGGCGTGATCTCGCCGACGGTGAGGATCACCACCAGCATGAACACCGTGGCGTACATCACTCCGACGGATCCGAAGGATACCGTGAATATGAGCGTACACAGCGAGGATGACATGATGTTGACCAGGTTGTTGCCTACGAGGATGGTCGTGAGCAGCTTGTCGTACTCCTCGAGGAGTGCGATGGTCTTCGTGGCCTTGGTGTTGCCTTCCTCCTCCATCTTCTTCAGCTTGATCTTGCTGGCGCTGGTAAAGGACGTCTCCGTGGCGGAGAACACTCCCGAGAATATGACAAGGATGGCCAATCCCACTATGGAGAGGTAGAATGATGCATCCATCGTTCAGATCCCTGCCAGAAACTTGATTGAATCATACATCCGCGTGTTCACCTAACTGTCTGTTACAGTAGGTATGTCCATACTATGCAGGTATTTAAAGACAGGATAAAGGACGGTTACAAAAAATGAAAATGGTTGATTAAGGGGTTTGGTATCGTATCGTCTCGTACCGGTTCAGACGAGCCTGCTCTTGACCTCGGGGTCCAGAAGGTACAGGAACGCTATGAGGTAGAGGATCGCACTGCACACTCCGCCGACGATGATGAGGATGTCAGCGGTGAAGACCGCGAGGATGCTTCCGATTGCGAGGAGCGCGAACAGGATGATCAGCAGTACCCAGATGATGGAATCGGCGATACCCTTGTGGTTGTTGGTGATGACCCATCCGACAATGAGGATGATGATTCCCAGGATGATGGAGGGTATGTTGAGTGCCAGGATTGCGGAGATACCGGTAGCGAAGATGAAACCGGTGAGTGCTCCGAACTTGGAACTGGAACCCTCGGGGAAAGCAAAGCTGATGATTCCGCCGTCAGTCTGCATGTAGATTGCGATACCAGCAAGGATCATGACTGCTGCGGACAGGATGGCCCCGACAGAGTCGAGGGAGACACCTCCGTTGACCACTGCGAGGACACCGATGATAGCATCGATGATCGCAATGATCGTGAGCATGAGTCCGAAGTTTTTGGTGTTGTTAAGGAACTCCATGTTTTAACTAGGTTAATGTATGTATTTAAACCTTGCTCGTTGACGATATACGGCCCTCTGTACATACGCGGATGTGCATCGCCGGAGGTCTGGCATATGTGTTCCGCGCCGACGGACGCCAATAAGGACGCGCGCGCGTTTTTATTTAATTATTAAGATATAGTTTTTATAATGAAAACATTATCGGACAGGTAGGTGTGAACAAATGCCGGAACCTTTCGATTATGATGTCGTCGAGGAGATCGCCGTTCTCTCTACCTCGAACAAGGGCTGGAACAAGAAACTCTGTCTGATCAGCTGGAACCACAGGGATCCCAAGTATGACATCCGCGAGTGGTCCCCTGACGGAAGCAAGATGGGTAAGGGGGTCACCCTCTCCAGGGAAGAGATCAAGTACCTGAAGGATGCCCTCAACTCCAGGGACGAGCTCAACGAAGAGGAATGATCCTCTTCCTTTCCGAAACCACTTAATCCTTCAAGGGATGGATCCACATGGCGCTCGAAGAGTTCGATTACATGGAGCGTTTCATAGAATGCTCCAGGATGGTCGCGGGCGGCAAGAGCGGAGCCATACGTGACGACAAGGTCCTGAGGACAGGATACAGGCGTTCCTTCTACGGCATATTGGAGAAGAACGGTCTGGACCACAGTTCCGGTTCGGTGCGTGCGGAGACCATACTGCTCCTGATGGAGCTGCGCGAGCCCGCTGCGTACGAGAGGCTCCAACGCATGAGGAACCTGGACGTGGGTGCCGTCAGCGATGCCTGCATATCCTACATGACCGCCATGAGGGACTCCAAGACCGTGCGCGAGGATCTGATGTACATCCTGTCCCACAAGAACGATGTGGAGTTCAGGAATGCCGCCATGCGCATGGCGGACATAGCCACTGACGATGACATCCCCGAACTGCGCGTCACGTACGGTCGCGTCGAAGGCAGGATGCGCGACGAGATGCGCAGGTGTCTGTCCAGGATCGTGGACAGGTATCCGGAGCTGGAGAGCAAGAGGAGATACATCCTGTCGGTACCGGTCTTCCCGGACGAGAAGGCGTTCGACAGGTTCATGGACAAGAGCATCGTCTATCTCGACATCAGGTACCGCGATTCCATCGCTCCGAGGGAATC
>JBJEZZ010000020.1:0-18526 GCA_051887655.1 Candidatus Methanomethylophilaceae archaeon
CCTTTCTTCTCAGCATGGTTGAAAGATGCATCGATAGCATTTCATCGTATTAAAACCGGAAATTACAACCCTTGATCCTGTATCAAAACCGGATTGCACGAAGGCCGTTCATACTGTCACACAGGTCCCTGAACGACGGTATCCGTCATGGCGGGCGGACGGTAACGGTATTATCGTATGACCATCTACCTTCGGAATTGGATGAGAAGGACTTTCGTGGCACACGTCGAGGACAGAGCGGGTTCGTTCCTGAAGGCCGCAAGGATCATAGGGTCCAACGGCGGGAACATCGTACGTACGAGCTATAACAGATCCGTGGACAGCAGGACCATGTTCCTGGAGGTATCCGCGGATGACCCATTTGTGTTCGACAGGATATCCGAAGGTCTGGGGGACATAGGATATCTGGAGGAGAACGATTCCAATGCCATATTGATCAGTATCAGGATCCCGGACGTTCCCAATGCGATAGTGCCCGTCCTGGAGATATTGAGCGGGTTAGATGTGAACATCTCGTATCTGAACGCTCAGGATAACGGTACGCCGGTGCAGCACTTCAAGATGGCACTCCACATAGACGATCCCTCCATGACAAAAGCCGTTCTCGACCGTATCTCGGAGCTGTACGAGGTCAACATCCTGGACTATGACATGACGGACAAGGTCCTGGACAACACCGTGTTCTACATGAAGTTCTCATCTTCGATGAGGGATCTGCTCCAATTGGACGAATCGATGTCCAGGGAGATGACGATCTGTTCCAACAGGATCATGCAGATGTTGGACGACCGCGGGGAGATCCCTTTCATAACCTTCGACTATGTGCGCAGATTCGCGGAGTTCGTGGTATCCCACGGAGGGGAGGCATATTCGCCGCGTGTGACCTCCGATACCGTCGGCGATCTGAGGATGCACATCATCGAGCCACCGTGCGGAAGCACGGTGTATGCGTTGGAGGACGGACGTTCCGTCCTTCTGGTGGACGGAGGGTTCCCGTGTTACACCGATCTCACGACGGACATCCTCCGCGGGGAGGTCCCGGGATTCGATTCCATGGAGAAGGTGTCCTTCCTGACGCATTCCGATCTGGACCATGTGGGTCTCGTCAGGATATCCGACAGGATCATGGTCAGCGGCGGTACGTACGACGATTTCGAATCCGAGGTGTCCGGCGGACTCAGGTACAGGGAGAGCAATCCCGTTCACGCGCCTTACTACAGGATAAGCGCGATCATCGTGGGATACAGACCTCTCGGTCCGGACAGGATGGAGATCATAGGCAGGAAGGACGATCATGACGTCTACGGGAGGATAGGCTCGTTCTCCATGTTCGGTAGGGAGTTCGTGGCGTACGAGGGTAACGGCGGACATGTGGACGGCGATACGATATTGGTATGCGAATCGTTGGGCGTGGTGTTCACCGGTGACGATTACATCGATATCAAAGGGTCCACGAAAGAACAGAGGGAGTTCAATTCCCTCGCACCGTATCTCATGCAGAGTGTCAACACGGATTCATCGAAAGCGAGGGATTGCCGTCTGTACATAGAACGGAGCTTCCCCGGATATCTGGTCTGTCCGGGACACGGACATCCCGTGAGGTTCCGATCCTCACAGATCGATGAACATGGTACCGTCCGCGTATCTGACGCCGTATGACTCCGGTCCCGAGAACGGGAGATATCTGGGCAGCGCAGGTATCCTTATCCTGTTATTGTTGCAGACAGCCGTGCCGGTGACGTCCTTGCGGAACGAGATCCATTCCCCGTTCCTGGCCAGTTTTATGATATAATTGCCGTCGGAGAAGGATTCCGATGTGAACGTACATTCATCCGGACGCTCTATGGTCCGTTCGGGTGCATTGTATTGGATCTCCGGAACGATTTCATCGGCAGGTCCTTCGATATCCTCTTCGGAAGTCTCGAGTTCCCTGATCCTGTTGTTCAGTTCCTTGTTCTTACGTTCCAGGTCGATTATCTTATCGGTGAGTTCCTTCACCTTGGATTCGGGTATGGCGTTCTTCCGTTGCAGAAGCAGACCGTCCCTCTCATCGGTGATCTTCCTGAGTTCCTCTTTGGTACCGGAGATCTCTTTCTTCCTGTCGTCGATCTCCTTCCTGAGGGAATCCGTCTCCTTCTTCAGATCGTCGATCTTGGAATTCAGCGAATCGATCTCCGCCCGTGCTTTTTTGAGTTCCTTACCGTTGGAAGATATCGTCACATCGTTCTTCCCGACCGATGCCTCCCCTCCGGGGGTATCCGTATCCGGATCGACCGCGGTATCGTCTTTCGGTCCGTCCCCGTCATCCTTCTCGTTCGGAGACTCAGATGACCGACGGTATGATTCTCTCATGATCTCTGCACGATCCTGCAGCTGTGTGTTGAACATGAAGTTGGCATATGTGGGATGGATCCGACGTTCGTCGATGGAGAACCTATCGGGACTCCTCTTATCCTCATTCTTCTTACCGCTCTTCCTGCCGCCCATGGTCATATGGGCGGAGGACGTGTTCGGATTTAATACCGAGTGTGAAAACTCCTATATCTTCACAGGCGGTTCGGTGGCGTATGAGTCTGTACAAGGAGAACCCGAATCACAGGGTGATGGTATTCATCGATTACCGCAATCTTTCGGAGTGCATGAGTGCGGTGTCTCCAAATCTCGGACTCGATCTCTACCGTCTCACGGATGTGTTGGTATCCAACAGGGAGTTGGTCGGTGCGTATGTGTTCGATGCGACCTGGCCGTATCCCGGCAAGGATGACGATAACGTCAAACTTCACAACAGTCTGAGGAAGCAGGGTTTCCGTCTCGTCGTCACCAACTCCATGAACAGATTGGGCGGTAAGGTGGTGCAGAAGGAGACCGATGTGTCCTTGGCCTGCGAGATGGTGGAACATGCGCTTCTGGATCATTACGACGTGGCCATCGTCGTCAGCGGGGACAGGGATTTCGTTCCCGCCATGAAGAAGGTACAATCCGCCGGAAAACGTGTGGAGATGGCCGCGTTGAAGCATACCTGCAGCGAGGAGGCGATAAACATCGCCGATGTGTACTATCTGTTGGACGATATGCCGTTCCTTCTGATGTCCAGCAGTTCCAATTCGGAGGTGGACGGGTGAAGATAGACCTGTTGGAACTCCAGAAGCAAGGTATCATCTCCGGAGATATCGACAGGATGGAGTTGGAATACAAGGATTCCATCGCATCGATAAGGATATTGAATTTCATAGCCGGTAACAACGGTTCACCGATCGCATACATCGCGAAGAAGGTCGTTCTTCCGGAATGGAGCTATGCCGGTATGGTCGAACCCGGCGATATCTGGTTCTGTGTCGTCAAAGAGAAGGATACATGCTATGTGGCATATCCTTTCAAGAAGGTCACGGCCGCGATCTATTCGGAATTGGATACGGAGAGCATACGTATCCTGGTCGAAGCCTTGTACAACTCGAACAGACAGCTGATGGATCAGCGCATGAAGGAATTGGCCATGGAGGAGGCGATAACGAAGGTTGCCGAGGACATGAACAAATCCCTCAGAGGGGAGATCGATGCTCTGAAGAGCGAGATAGACCGTCTGAACAACGAGAACTCCATGCTCCGTTCGTTATCCGATTGCAACGCATCCGAGGATCATATCATCCTCACATCGGAGGAGACGGATCCGATCCCGGAGGTGTGTGAAGCGGAGCACGTCCCCGTCACGGTGGAAGCCCCCAATGCGGAACCCGCTCCCGCAGAGGTCCCCGTCATACCGTACATCTACAATGCTCCGGCACCCGGTCTTCCCAGCATGGGTGTGAGCGAACCCGTCAGGGATTCGGAACTCACCGGATACGAGGTGAGACTCCTTCCCGGATACAGGATATACAGCCCTTCGTTCACCGAGAACCGTTATTTCGTCCATATCAGCTACAACAAGAGGTACATGCTGGTGAGACCGCATAACAAGGGTTCGGTCATATGCATGAACAACCACAACTATCTGATCATCAGCGACCTCAGGGACATCATCAAGGACGGTCCTGCCGTATTGAACGCGGAATACAACCGCAAGTATGGCGGATTGCTCATAGACCTGTCATCGGTCCTGCAGGATACGACGATGACCCTGGACGTCATGACCGGTTTCAATGACGAATGATTTCCATCTGATACCCGTATCCGGATGATGCCGGCCGGCCATCCGCGATCCAACCGGGATCGTGCGTCCATCGCATATATCCAGTATACGCACGCGCATGCTCGCGTACGCGCACGTGGTACGATGGCAAGATTTAAAAGGGGACCGTCATACGTGGCCTAGTTGGTCTTATAATGGGCGCAATATCGATCGTGTGCAGTTCCGAATTGTCAATAGCCGTGGCGTTCCTGACGATGACGTTCCTCCCCGCGACAGCGGGAGCGGTATTGGGTCTGTTCAGGGACAGTGCGGTATTATCCAAACTGTCCATGGCCCTGTGTGCGGTATCTGCCACCGCATGCCTGTTCGCATATCCCGTGTACATCCTGTGCGGGGACGTGTCGGTGATGCTCCCGGTCGATTCGGCCATAGGACCTTACGGGATCCTCATGGACGACATCTCCGCACTGATGATGAGCGTCTCGTCGTTGGTGTATCTCATGATCGTGCTCCACATGACGGGTTCCACCCATAACGGCAGCGTCAGGTACATGGGTGCGATGAACGCGCTGTTCCTCGCATGCATGCTTTGCATGTGCGCGGACACGGTCGCGGTGCTCGTCATGGGATGGGAGGCGGTCTCCCTGCTCACCTACCTCATGGCCCCCAGGTTCGATGACGAGAGCCCACGCTGGAGGTTCTTCGTCGTGACGCACATCGGCGGTCTGATACTCCTGTGCGTGTACGCCTACATGGCGGTGTCCGCGGGATCGTTCATCCTGTCCGAATGGTCCGGCCTGTCGTCGGTAATGGGACAGACCGTATCGTCCGTCATGATATTCCTTCTCTTCATCGGGTTCGGTTCCAAGCTGGGTACCGTCCCCTTCCATGCGTGGATGCCCGACATGTACGGGGAATCGCCCACGCATACCACGATGATACTGTCCACCGTATGTTCCAACGTGGCGGTCCTGCTCCTCTTCAAGGGTGTGTTCGGATACATCGGCACCGGATTCGACTACAACGGTGTGGCATTGGTCCTTCTCCTCCTGTCCGCGGTGTCCGCGCTCTGGGGTGCGATGGAGTCGATGATCCAGACCAAACCGAGGAGGATCCTCGCGTATTCGAGCATGGAGAACATGGCGCTGGTGACGTTGTGCATGTCCATGGCCCTCATCTTCAGTTCGGCATCCCCTTCCCTCACCAACCTGGTCCTTGTGGCCGCATTGTTCCATACCATCAACCATTCCGTTTTCAAATCACTCATGCTGATGGTCGTCCACACAGTCAACGACTGCACCGGCGAGAAGGACATCAGCAGATACGGCGGATTGGGAAAGGTCATGCCCCTGTTCTCATTCATCTCCATCATAGGTGTGGCCTCCATGGCCGCGGTCCCTCCCATGAACGGATTCATCAGCGAATGGCTCATGCTGCAGTCGATGATCGGAGGAGACGCGTCGGAGACCATGCTGAAACTGATCATGCCCCTCACGGTCGCGGTCCTGGGTGTGTGCGGTATGATGGCGGCCACATCATACATCAGACTCTACGGGTTCAGCTTCCTCGGACGTCCCCGTTCCCCCGGTGCGGCATCCCCCGAACCCGTATCGCGCATACCCATGGTCTCCATGTCCGTGCTCGCCCTCATGTGCGTCCTGCTCGGACTGCTGGCACTCAACGTGACCGAGGTCATCGGTCCCGGTATCATGGCATACATGGGTCCCGGTGCCGAATCGTACAAGGATGCGCTCTCCGGAAGCTTCACACCGCTATCGCTGGGTCTCATGCTCTTCGGCACGATCCTGATCATCTATCTCGCTGGAAGGCTGAGACGTCCCGAGTCCTACGACAGGGACACGTGGGGGTGCGGTCTGGAACTCGATGAGGACATGCAGTACTCCTCGTCCGGATTCACGCAGCCCCTGGTCCGTGTGTTCCACCCGTTCTACGGCGACATGACCCGCATGGACACCGACGAGCACGGCAACAGGACGATCTATCACGTGGTGTTCGTGGAACCGTTCGTGAAGAACATCTACCGTCCCATAGGAAAGGCGGTCATACGCATGTCGGAGACGGTGGGACGCATGCAGACAGGTAACATCCAATCGTATCTCGGATACATCCTCGCGGTCCTCGTGATCGCACTTCTGGCGGTGAGGGTACTATGAATGCGGAGGTGATGGTCGTAACGATACTGCAGGCCGTCGTCATGGTGGCTATATCTCCACTGATGACCGGTATCATACGCAAGATGAAGGCCCTCATGCAGGGCAAGGTGGGGCCGAGCGTGATACAGCCCTACCGCGACCTCAGGAAGCTGATGCGCAAGGGACGCGTCGCAGGTAAGAGCCACACATGGCTGTTCAGTGCGGTGCCGTACCTGTGTCTGTCATCGATGCTGATCCTCGCGCTGATGGTGCCGTTCGTGTATGTGGAGGTTGTATCGCCGTTCATCGACCTGATCACCCTCGTCTACCTGTTCACTCTGTTCAGGTTCGCCATGGTCCTCGGAGGTCTCGAAGGGGGTTCCGTCTTCGGCGGCATGGGAAGCAGCAGGGAGATGATGATGTCTGTCCTGATCGAACCCGCCTTATTGTTATCGATAATGTCCATGGTCGCCCTGACCGGAGGCAGCACCGGTATCAGCAACATACCGGTCGTGCTGTGCGACATGGGCATAGCGGCCATAGGTCCCACATTGATATTGGCCACCACATCCTTCGTGATAACCCTCCTGGCGGAGAACGCCAGGGTACCGTTCGACAATCCGGCCACGCATCTGGAGCTCACCATGGTCCACGAGGCCATGGTGCTGGAGTACTCCGGAAGGAAACTGGGCATAATGGAGCTGGCCTCCCAGATCAGACTCACCCTGTTCATGGTGATGGTCGGCACGCTGTTCCTCCCGTGGGGTATCGCCACCGAGCTCACGATCCCGGCATTGGCTGTGGCGGCGATCGCGATCGTCGTGAAACTGCTGGTCATGGCCGCGGTCATCGCGATCGTCGAGTGTGCCGTGGCGAAGTTCAGACTGTTCAAGACGCCCAACCTCCTGACCATCTCGTTCACGCTGTCTCTGCTCGCGATGATCTCGATATACATCCTGTGAGGCGAAGAAAATGGATATGACAATAGCGACCAATCTCATCGACATCTGCGCGGTATCCATGCTGCTCCTGTCCGTCCTGTCCATGACCACCGTCAGGATGGCTCCGCTCATCAGACTGTTCTCTTACCAGTCCCTCGCATTGGGACTCATGGCCGCGATAGTGGCCTACTCGTCGGACAATCCGCACATCTACATCATGTGCGTGCTCACCATCGGTATCAAGACCATACTGATCCCCCGCATCCTCTACTACGTGCTGGAGAGGGTGGATGTCAACAACGAGGCGAAGCTCGCCGTCGGGGTACCGGGATCGCTCATACTGTCCGGAGCGCTGATCATACTGTCGTACTTCATCACCGAACCCCTGTTGGCCACCCTGGAGACCATGGAGAGGAACTGCATAGCGTTCTCCATGTCCGTCGTCCTCATCGGACTGCTGACGATGGTGTCCAGGCGCAAGGCAATAAGCGAGGTCATAGGATTGCTGATGATGGAGAACGGACTCTTCCTCGGAGCGTTGGCCGTCTCCCACGGTATGCCCCTCATAGTCGAGGTCGCGGCCTTCTTCGATGTCCTCGTGGCGCTGATCATCATCGGGGTGTTCATCTTCCGTATCAACAGGTCGTTCCATTCCATGGACGTCACCAACCTCAGGAGGCTGAAGGAATGATGGAGGCAGGCATCCTGCTCTTCGGAGCGTATCTGATCACCATAGCCGTATGCTTCCTCTCCAGGGACAGGCGCGTGATGTCTGCGGTATCCATAATCGCCGCGTGCGTATCCGTCGCATCCATACTGTTGATACTGAACGACATGAGGTCGACATCCGACTTCCTCATCGACATGGGTCCGATCTACATCGACCGCGTCTCGCTGTTCTTCATGGCGCTGGTATCATTCGTCTCGCTGATGGCCATTCTGTATTCCAAGGGATACATGTGGTACGAGGCCGACGAGGGTGCGATAAGGTCCGACGAGCTGAGGAAGTACTACATCATCATCAACACGTTCATCATGGTCATGTACATGACCTTCATGGTCAAGTCGCTGGCGGTCATCTGGGTATGCGTCGGTGCCACCACCCTGGTGTCCACGTTCCTCGTGGGATTCTACAGGAACGACCATTCCACCGAGGCAGCATGGAAGTACATGATGCTCTGTTCCGTGGGCATAACCATCGCCCTCATCGGTATCATGCTGACCTACGCGGCCACCATCGGCGTCATCGGCGACGAGGATACCGCATTGGATTGGCCAATCCTCTACGCGAACGCCGCGGGTCTCGATCCCGCCCTGATGAAGATGGCCACCGTCCTCGTGATAATAGGATTCGGTACCAAGGTCGGTTTCGCTCCCATGCACACCTGGCTCCCGGATGCGCACAGCCAGGCACCCACTCCGGTCAGCGGTATGCTGTCCGCCGTCCTGCTCAACTGCGCGTTCTACGCCGTCATAAGGTTCTACATGATCTCCGAGGCGGTCCTTCCCGGATTCGCTAAGAACGTCCTGTTGATATTCGGAGTTCTGTCGCTGTTCGTGGCCGCATGCTTCATAGTGGTGTCCAGGGACATCAAGAGGATGCTGGCATATTCCAGTATAGAGAACATGGGACTGATCGCCATCGGACTGGGTATCGGTACCGAGCTGGCCATATTCGGTGCCATGTTCCAGATGATGGCACATTCCGTCACCAAGCCCCTGCTGTTCTTCTCCGCGGGGAACATCGTCCAGCAGTACGACACCAGGGACATGGCGTCCATCACCGGGGTCAGGGAGAGGATGCCCTTCACCGCGTTCATGATGGGTGCCGGGGCGCTCATAATCGTGGGCGTGCCGCCGTTCTCCGTGTTCGTCGGGGAGTTCTGCATCATCATGGCGTCCGTCTCGGCCGGCGCATATGCCATAACCGCCATATCTGTGTCCCTGCTGGCGATCGTCTTCGCGGGATTCGTGATGCACGTGTTCCTCATGCTGTCCGGGCACACCGACAGGGACGTTTCCGATCCCAAAGGGAGGACGAGGGCGCTGCCCTTCATGATCATGTTCGCGGCCACGATGGTGTTGGGTCTGGTGATGCCCGAACAGTTCTCGGCATTCATGCATGATATCGCATCCCAGATAGGAGGTGTGCTATGATACTCGTACAGGAACCCGTCGCACGTCCGGAGCTGTCGTATGCCGTGCAGGGATACGTTGCCGAGGGCTACGGTATAGTGAACATGTACATGAGCGAGCCCGTCGACGGGCCCGCACAGGTCAACGTGCTGATGAGGAGAATGGATTCCGTCGTCAGACTGACCGCGCCCGCGAAGGAGGGGGAATTCGATTCCATCTCCGGCGACAATCCGACGGCGGAGATATACGAACGCCTGATCCGCGAGTACAACGGTTACGAGCCCATCGGCATCAGGAACGACACGCCCGTCACCTATTGGCGCACGGGCAATCCGCCTCTCCGCAAGGACAGGGATCCGGATGCGAAGGAGGAGAGGGTCCCCCTGCCCCACAACGGGATACGCGGGGACGGTATCTTCGAGATCCCGGTGGGTCCCGTCCATGCGGGGGTCATCGAACCGGGACATTTCAGGTTCAGCGTGGCCGGCGAATCCGTGATCAAACTCAACGTACATCTGGGTTATACGCACAGGGGTATAGAGAGGATGATGGAGGGTCCGCTCGCGCCCGGGAAGATCCACATCGCCGAGAGGATATCCGGCGACACCACGGTGGCCAACTCGCTGGCGTACAGCCATGTGATGGAGGACGGGGATTCCGTGCCGGAGAGGGCCGGATACATCCGTGTCATCGCCGCGGAGTTGGAGAGACTGTCGTCCAACATATCCGCCGTCGGAGGCATATGCACCGATACCGCGTTCTCGGTCCCGTCCGCGAGGGCGTCCAGGTTGCATGAGGACGTGCTCCGCATGGCACTGAAGGTGTTCGGGAGCAGGTACATGCATAATGTAGTTGTTCCAGGCGGTGTGAGGAAGGACATCCCGCGCGATGTGTCGAGATACATCGAGAGGTCCCTGATCGCATTGAAACTGGATGTCCTGGACCTGGAGGATACCATGATGACCTCGTCCACGCTGATGGACCGTATGGAGACCACTGGTATCCTGCAGCCGGACATCGCCAGGACCTACAGGACCGTAGGTCCCATAGGCAGGGCGAGCGGCATGGCATTGGATGTGAGGAAGGAGATGCCGTATGACGGATACAGGCATCTGGGTCTCCTGGTGCCGTCCGAGACCGGAGGGGACGTTCTGGCCAGGACCAAGGTCAGGTTCAGGGAGATCTACGAATCGATCGATCTCATATTCCAGTCGATAGCCCTCATGGACGACGGTCCCATAAGGGCGGATGCCGGTATCCCCGAAGGGTTCCGCATAGGCATAGTGGAGGCCCCCAGAGGGGAACTGGTACATTGCGCGGAGATAATCGACGGCAAGGTGTGGAGGTACAGCGTACGCGACCCGTCGTTGGTCAATTGGCCGATGATGAGCTATGCCGTTCCCGGGAACGTGGTCCCCGATTTCCCGTTGATCAACAAGAGCTTCTCCCTGTCATACAGCGGGAACGATCTGTGAGGTGTGAAGATGTTCAAAGGCTGTCTCATCAATGTCATATCCAAGAAGGACGCGATGTCCGCGGACGAACTGTTCGAATCCAAACTCATCATGCCGTTCCCGAAGGATTGCATACGCTGCGGGAAGTGCGAGGACATGTGCATGACCTCGGCGATAACCATCGATGACGAGTGGAGGATAGATCTCGGGAGATGCACGTTCTGCATGGACTGCATGGATGCCTGCGACCGCATGGTCGGTGCCGTCGCACCCGATTACTCCCTCACGAGGGAGGGTCTGATATTCTCGGAATCCGAGGTGCCCGTCCCCGCGGACGGGAGGCTCCCGAAGGAGTTCACCAAGGTCCTGGGGAAGAGCGTCGGCATAAGGGAGATCGATACGGGATCGTGCAACGCGTGCGAGAGCGAGATCAACTGCTGTTCCAACCCGTACTACGACATGGGCAGATTCGGACTGAAGATTGTAGCGTCCCCGAGACATGCGGATGTGCTTCTGGTCACCGGTCCGATGACCGAGAACATGGCCGAGGCCGCGGTGAGGACGTATGATGCCGCTCCTTCTCCTAAGGCGGTCATAGCCATGGGCACATGTGCGATATCCGGAGGTCCTTTCGCGGACGGAGATGTGAGGGGAGGAACGGATTCCGTGCTCAAGGCGGATATGTACGTGACCGGATGTCCGCCGTCCCCGGACAGATTGATACGCTCCATACTCACCGCGTTCGGTATCGTGCGCAGATGATCCGTCCGACCGGAGAGGTCGGTCCGGGGATCGTTCCGTATCGTGAACGGTCGTGTTCCGGAATATGGTATCGTATATGTGCCAGCATGCTTGCTCATGGCAATATTCGTAAAATTTGAAGTCCAACTTCAAATTTTACGGAAATCTCACGAATCGGATATGCTGGGTCACTCGTCCCCTTCCCAGTTGTAATCCGCGGTACCGCCTTCGCTCTCGACCAACGCCTTGTAATCGAAGTCGGGGCCGTTGTCGTCGATGAGTATGAGGTTCATGGCGGCGTTCCTGTTGCCCCTCGCTTTGGATTTGAGGAACAGTCTCTTCGCCGCCTTCACATCCTTGTCCACGTGATATCCGCATAGATACATCACACCGAGGGTGTTCATCGCCCTGTCGTTCCCGCCTTCAGCGGATTCCGAGAGGTAGTCGTACGCCTTCCCGTAGTCGGCCTTGATGTTGGTGCCTCTCACGTATTCGTTACCGAGGAGGAACATCGCCTCATAGGATCCGCGGTACGCACCGTCAAGATAGAGGTCCATCCCCTTCTCGATGTCCTTCTCGACACCGATGCCGTTGAAGTACATGTAACCGAGCTGTCCGGCGGCATCCGCAAGACCCGCATCCACGGCGATGAGGAGATGACCGATCGCCTCCTCCGCATACGACTCGATCTCGCTGCTGGCGAGGAACATCCCGAACTTCTCGTGCATCTCGGGAGTATCCTCCTTATCCATGAGCTTCCTGAACTCGGATACGTGTGCGGGATTGAAAGGGTCGAAGGTCTTGATACGGTTCCTGTCCAAACGGTCCATGTACCGTCATGGACGATGATATAGAAAAAATCATTCGACGACGATGACCGTGCACTGTGCGTTGTTGACCACGTAGTTGGACACGCTTCCCAGCACCACCCTGTCCAATCCGGTCTTCTTGTCGGACCTTCCCACGATCAGAGTGCCGCATTCGAACCTCTTCGCCGCGTCGAGGATGGTCTCGGACGGATGTCCGGATTCCGTGACCGCGATGGCCTTGACGCCGGACCTTTCGGCCTCCTTGACGAAATCATCCATCTTGGCCTTGATGTTGTCCAGTTCCGCGATCCATTCCTTCGACGGATATACGGACATGATATAGAGGGTCTCTCCGAAGGCTTTCGCGTATTTCAATGCATAATCCAGAGCCTTCTGCGTATGGGGTTTCCCATCGTATGCCATGAGGACGGTCATGAGGGGGACGATTCATCGTACATATTTACGGATATCGAGGGGAAGCAGGGGTCCGGGTGCTGGGTATCGTATCTGTGTATGGGGGCCAGGGATCGGAGATCGATATCCCTGAAGGATGTGGAGATATGATGTTGGAGGTCCGTTCGAAGGACCTTATATGTTCCGCTCCGCGATCGGATGTATTCTGTTCGAAACCGTCGTGAGCGATGCCAAGGACAGATCAGCGGTACCGGCGCCAACGTGAGGGTCACCGTCAACAACGGTGCCATCGAGTTCGACAATGCATCCATGTCCGCGATAGACGGGACCAAGGATGTCATGCCGAAGGAGATGTCCTCCGACTCCGTGCCCGCCGACATATTGGAGAAGGCGGGATACCGTCCCGTCTATTCGATCACCGTCGGGGATGTGCACGACTTCGGAGAGGGGACCCTCACGATCAGGATCGCGTACACACTGCTGCCCGGCGAGGATCCATCCAAACTGACCATGTGGCATTATCTCGATGACGGTACGTACGTGGAGAAGGACTGCACGTACGATGACGGATACCTGGTGTTCACCACCAACAAGCTGTCCTATTTCTCGCTGATGCACGGTTCCGAGGAACCGGAGGGATCCGTTTGGAACTTCAATAAGGAGGGAGCGAACGGCATCCTCTTCGCCGCGCTGCTGATCATCACCGTCCTGTACGCACTGTACGTCAGGAGGGCATGATCCGCAGGACATACGGGAGGGTTCCGATCCCGGGGGGCTACCTCCGGGATACAAACATTTTCGTCCGTACCGGACGATGGGTTCATCGACCGAAGGTATATGCCGTGAGGCGGGACCGGAGGTGTGTTCGGATAACATATCTTTCCAGCCGACAGGCTGTCCTTCGGATCATCCGAAGGACGGTCTGGATATATTCGTCGGAGGGTATGTACCATTAGTACTAATTTAGAATATGGTTGCAATTAGTATTACTAATTTGATAATTAGTAACACATATATACACTGATAATAATGGCCTTCGCATGGTCGATAAGAAGGTCCTTTCTTTAGCGGTCGTTGCGATCCTCGTGGTCGCCGGACTTTCCGCATTCGCCGTCATGGGAAACAACGGCGGATCCGATGATAATACTGATTTTGCAGGAATGGAGATCAAAGTCGCGGATAACCTGGACAAAGGTATCGTAGCTGTCGGACAGGATTCCTTCAGATGGGTCACATATTTCGGACTCGCCGATAAATGTGTCATGGTGGATATGAACGACAAGACGAACTACATGGGTAAGGCATTCATGTATGTCGGAAAGGCCCAGGCACTTTCCGCACACCCCGACCTCAAGTTCACCAGCACGAATTGCGGTGTGATACCCGACGATGTCAAGACCATAATCAACCTCGACCCCTCGATCGTGATCGTCCCGGCCGATTTCGAGAGCAAGTACCCCCAGGAGATGGATTCCTTAAGGGCTGCCGGACTCAACATCTTCCACATCGGATACATCTACACATTCCTCGAGGAAGAGACATTCAAGATCACGAGCGATCTCGAGAAACAGATAGACACGATGGCAAAGGTCCTGAAGAAGGAGGAGCGCGGAGAGGAATTGAAGAATCTGATCAACAACACCGTCTCCGACATCCTGAGCATCAGATCCGGGATAACGGAGGCCCGTACGGGATACATCGGTGCCCTGGCATACAACGGGGCGCACGGACTCGATTCGTCCATCAATTACTACATGCCGTTCGCCCTCGCGGGAATCGAAAACATCATGGAGGATGCCGTCGGCGGGGTCGATGAGAACAGTAAGGTCGGTACATTCTCCGCCACCTCCATCAAGGAGAGGATCCAGGCAGATACGGTCCTGTTCATCGACGGGACCGGAATCTATACATGTACCACCAATACGGATAAGGGTATCATGGACCTCTTCAGCGGTCATGAGGCATATGTCGCATGCCCGTACATCTGGACCGGGATGAACTACGAGAACGTCCTGGTCGGAGCATATCAGATCCTCCATGATGTCTACGGGCTTCTCACCGATGAGGAGCTGAAGCAGAAGGTCGATGCGGTATACGAGGGATTCCTCGGAAGCTCCGATTCGCTTCGCAACGAGACCGCAAGCGGGGTCCCGGTTTCCGAGACCACTATATCCGTATACGACGATATGAACCGCCTGTATGAGGTAAGGCGCGGCAACCCCATCCACGGGGCCATCTCGGTCAGCGGGGACACCGGCATAGCCTATCTCTGAGGGGTAATATGAAAACCGATGCGGAGGGGATCTCCGGATATCATCAGCATTCCAGACGGAACGCGTTCGTCATCGTGTTCCTGGGTGTGGCGATGGTCTTTTCGGCAATCGCCACACTCCAATTGGACATAGGGTCGATATCGTTCACGGAACTCCTCCGCATCATCTTCGACAAGGACAACCCTTTGAACGAACGTGCGGATGTGATCCTCGTCTGGAACCTCTATCTTCCGAGGATTGCATGCGGTATCCTGGCAGGATTCGGACTCGGTATCGCGGGTACGGTGATGCAATGCGTCCTGAGGAATCCCCTCGGTTCTCCCTATACGCTCGGTCTGTCCAATGCCGCAGCATTCGGAGCATCCATCGGGATAGTGCTTGGCGGGGGAGCCATCGTCGGTCAGAGTGCGGCATCCATCAATTTCACGAATCCCTATTTCATAACGATATGTGCGTTCATATGGTCCATGATCGCAACGGGGATCATCATCGCGCTGGTGAAGTTCACGGCCGTTACGGCCGAGACCATGGTCCTGGCGGGAGTCGCCATAAGTTCCATCTTCTCCGCCGGGATCAGCGCCATGCAGTACATATTCAACGATACCGCCCTGTCGCTCATAGTGTTCTGGCAGTTCGGATCCCTCGGAAAGGCCGGATGGGAGGAACTGGCACTGATAGCCGTCGTGGTCATCGCGATATCATTGTTCTTCCTGTGGAAGAGATGGGACTTCAACGCCTTGGAGAACGGAGTCGATGTGGCCCAATCGCTGGGGGTGGATGTCAACACGCTCCGTCTCGGTACCCTGGTCCTTGCCGCACTGATGACGTCCGTGATCGTGTCCTTCATGGGAGTGATAGCATTCGTAGGACTGCTCGGACCCCACATGGTACGTCTGGCTCTCGGGAACGATCATCGCTACACCCTGCCCGGGTCCATGTTCGTCGGAGCGATCGTGCTGTTGGTATCCGATTGTGTGGGACAGACCCTCCTTCCGTTCGTCCTTCCGGTCGGGATCATCACATCGTTCCTCGGAGGGCCGTTGTTCCTGTATCTCCTGATCCGCGGATACCGTAAGAAGGGGGCATCATCATGAAACTCAGCGTGAAGGACCTCTCGTTCTCATACAACGGACGCAAGGTCCTCGATAGGATCAGCTTCGATGTCGAGGAGAATGACATAGTGTCCATCCTGGGACCCAACGGTGTAGGGAAGACCACCCTCCTGAAATGTCTCTGCAACCTCCATCGCCCCGAAGAGGGTTCCATCCTGGTCGACGGGTCGGATATCCTGTCGATGTCCGGGAAGGAGCTGGCCAAACACATCAGCTATGTCCCCCAGAGTACGAAACCCGTCCGCACCACCGTGTTCGACACGGCCCTGATAGGAAGAAGGCCGTACATGGAGTGGGGTGTCACTAAAAGGGATCTGGAGATCACCGAGGAGGTCCTGGAATCGCTCGGTCTGACCAAACTGTCCATGAGATATGCGGACGAGATCAGCGGAGGGGAGTATCAGAAGGTCCAGATAGCGAGGGCCATGATCCAGGAGCCCGAGATACTGATCCTGGATGAACCCACGAACAATCTCGATATCGCCAACCAGCACATGACCATCCATGCCATCCTTGATGCGATATCGTCCAAGGGGATGTGCACGATAATGACCATGCACGACATCAACCTGGCCGTGCATTATTCGGACAAGTTCCTCTTCATCAAGGACGGGAAGGTATGGGCATACGGCGGGCATGAGATAATCACCGAACAATTGGTGCGTGACGTTTACGGGATAGAATCGGATGTGATAACCCATAAAGGGATGCCGTTCGTCATCCCGCATTCGTTCCCCCGCGAACTCGCCCATTACCATCATACGCACGACGGTGCCACCCATTCCCATGACGTCGATTGCCTGGAGGATGAGCTGAGATGAGCGACGTACATCCGTTCGATGGGGAGAGGAAGGGCTACGATGAGAAACTCCGTTTCTGGGACGACTATGCGGATGTGTATTCCTCCATGCAGCAGGGCGACATCCCCGTACGCATCGTGGACAGACTGATGGAACTGGGTATGTTGGAAAGTACAGACGAGGTCCTGGAGATAGGTTCGGGACCGGGTACGTATTCCCTGGTGATGGCACCGCGTGTCGCTGCGCTCACATGTATGGATACGTCCCCGCGCATGCTGGAACGTCTGTCCTCCGGAGCGTCCTCCCGCGGGATAGGCAACATATCATGTGTTTTGCAGGATTGGAACGCGTACGTTCCCGATATGGGGTTCGATGCGTGCATCGCCACCCTGTGTCCCGGAAGCGGGACCCCGGAGTCCATATCACGTATGGAGGCCACCGCACGCAGATCATGTATTTTGGTGTCCTGGATCACCAATCACGGCGACGATCTCGGGTCCGAGATATGGAAGAGGATGGGCAAGGACTACGGATACGATTTCCGCAAATCCACCGAGGTACAGGACCGTCTGAGGGACAGCGGACGCGATCCCCATGTGGAATTCTTCAAGACCCGTATCGAAACGGACATACCGATATCCGCTCTGATAGCCAAGGAGGAGTCCGCTTTCCGCGCACACGGCGTGGATGCGGACATAGCCAGCATAGTGAGGGACATCGTCGGACCCGAATTGGACGGGGACATACTCCATTACTCGGCGGAGAACGAGATGAAGCTCATCTGTTGGAATCCGAAGAGGGTCTGAGACGGTACGGATACGGTACACATCCATCCGTGACGGGTGCGCACCGCATCCGTACGGACATCCTCATACGTACGGTCCGTCGGTATCGTTCCCATCATCTGGCACTCCTTTTCCGATATCCCCATGCGCACGGTCCGCCGGACATCATGATGCGGGCGGTGAGATAGGGAATCGGTGATTTTGCAATCCCGCGGACATCCCACCCTGCGGTACAGGATATCGTTTGTCTAATCGTATTCCGTACGTTCGGAGGGTCATGTACATTTTTATTCAATCGCATTAGACATTTGTATAAAATTTTCAATTATTATGACAGAATGTCTTATATGCAATCACTACCTGCCATAATTCACGGAATCGGATCCATCCACAGGATCCGCCGCAAGGTGAACAAATGGCAATCAAAAACCAGTATCTTCAGGATGTATTTGCAGGTCTGAAAAAGCGCAATGCCGACCAGCCCGAGTTCCTTCAGGCGGTCGAAGAGGTCCTCGAGTCCCTCGAGCCCGTCGTGGAGGCACGCCCCGAGCTCCAGAAGGCAGGTATCATGGAGAGGATCGTCGAGCCCGAGAGGATCGTCATGTTCCGCGTCTCCTGGATAGACGACGAGGGCAAGGTCCAGGTCAACCGCGGTTACCGTGTCCAGTTCAACTCCGCCATCGGTCCCTACAAGGGCGGTCTCAGACTCCACCCCAGTGTCAACCTCTCCATCCTGAAGTTCCTCGGATTCGAGCAGATCTTCAAGAACAGCCTCACCACCC
>JBJEZZ010000021.1:0-18475 GCA_051887655.1 Candidatus Methanomethylophilaceae archaeon
CTATCAGCTCGCGGAATCCCTGGACGTGTTCAGGGACATAGTCACCTCGTTCTACACCAACAAGGTGCTGAGGATAACCAACGGAAGGGTGTACATCGACCTCAGGGACGGGACCACGCTCCCCCTGGAATCGCTCTCCTCCGGAGAGAAGCACATACTGATCATGTTCTACCGCCTTCTGTTCCAGACCGAACCGGGTTCGCTGGTCGTGTTCGACGAACCGGAGATCTCCCTGCACGTGTCATGGCAGCAGAGGCTCGGCCCGGTGCTCAACGACATCTGCCGCCTCAGGGACCTGCAGATACTCGTAGCCACACACTCCCCGCAGGTGATCCACGATATGTGGGACCTCGCCAACGAACTGAGGTCGTGAATGCGCCAATATCTGACATCCTCCGACATAGCCAATACGGCATCCATGATGAGGGTTGGTTTCTCCGGTACCATACTGATGGTGGAGGGTGTCACCGATTCGCGCCTCTACGGGAAGTTCGTGGACCGCGATGAGACCAGGATACTGGTGGCCCATTCCAAGGACAAGGTCAGGACATCCGTGAACGAGCTCCGCGACAGGCGCGGGGACGACCGCATCATCGGGATAATAGATTCCGACCTCGACCGTCTCAAGCACAAGAGACCGAAGGGCCCGGTCTTCATGACCGACCGCAGGGATGCGGAATCCATGATGATCGCGTCCGACGCGTTGGACGACGTCCTTGCGGAATATGCCGACCCCGAAGCGCTGGCACAGTTCGAATCCAAGTTCGGGAGCGTACGCGACAGGGTCATGGACGGCGCCTATCCGGTGGGTCTGCTCATGTACGTATCGGACAGGTACGGTCTGGGACTGTCCTTCAAGGACCTGGATTTCAAGACGTTCATCTCCAAGAGGGACCTCTCGTGCGACATACAGTCCATGATCAGGGAATCCATAGCCAACACCAACTCGGACCGCACTAGTCAGAAATATACGCAGAAACTGCTCAGAGAGGAGTTGGAGAACGAATACCCGATGTCGGAGGTCTGCCGCGGGCACGACCTGGTGAAGGTTCTCCTCCTGGGTCTCCGCGAGGTGTTCGGGGGATCCAACGCGAAGTTCCTCAGGGAGGGCGAACTGGGCGGAGCCCTCAGACTGGCATACGACGACGATGTGTTCTCCAGGACGGACCTATACAGGGACACCAAGGAATGGTGCGACTCCAGGTCCATGACCCTCTGGAACATCAGATGATGAACTCTTCCTTCTTCGTACCTTCGGCGGTGCGCATGAGCTCCTGCACCTTGCGCTCCCCGTCCTCCAGGATGCTCCTGCACCTGTCCCTGTATCTCACGGCCTCCGCATAGATGGCTATGCTCCTGTCCAGGTCCAGCTTTCCGTTCTCCAGCTGGTCCACGAGGTCGTTCAGCTTCGCGAGACATTCCTCGAACGTCATCTCTTCGATAGGTTTCTCATCCATTCCTGATCACATCCCTGACTTCCGCGACCGCTCTTCCGTCCCTCATCCTCACCAGGATCTCGGAACCCTCGGTCAGCGATCCGACCGATGTGACGGTACGTCCCGCACCGTCCGTTATGTAACTGTAACCCCTGTCCAACACCTTCTCCGGATCCAACGATTCCAGACGTGCCGATATGTTGTCCAATCTGTTCCCGAACCTCTCGGTCGCCATCAACATCGCCGAGTCCATGGATTCGGAGAGGTCGTCCACCTTGGCTGACGACGCCGTGACGTAATCCGCGAGACGGCGTATGTCGAATCTCATGTCCATGATGTCCGACGAGTGCCTGCATGAGGTCAGTATCTTGCCTATGACATCGTCCGCACGGTCCGATACCATCTTCAGGTTGGCGGACTGCATCCTGAGCACGCTGGCGGGACTGCGCGATTCCAATCTTGACGATGATAGCCTCAGTTCCCTGTCCCTCATCGACATGGATGAGCGCATGTTATCGCGGATGCGCCTATCCAACGACCTTATGCGGTCCCTCTCCGCGTCGAGGTCCGGCGTGGCCAGCATCGCGGCGGCGGTCGGTGTCTCCGCATACCTGTCCGCCACGAGGTCGGTGACCGATTTATCCGTGGCATGGCCCACGGCGGATATCGTCGGTGCGGCGGATTCGAACATCGCCCTCGCCACCATCTCGGTGTTGAATGCCTTGAGGTCGTCCGCGCTCCCTCCGCCCCTTCCCACGATGATCAGGTCGACGCCCTGCGCATTCAGCGAACGTATCCCTTCGACGATGGATTCGGGAGCTCCGTCCCCCTGGACCTTGGCAGGTGCCAGCAATATATTGACGGGGAACCTGCGGCGTGCGGTGTCCACGATGTCCTTGATCACGGCACCGGTACGGGAGGTGACGACACCTATCGTCCCGGGATATCTGGGTAAGGGGCGTTTCCTGTCGAACAGACCCTCCTCCATCAGCCTCAGCTTGAGTTCCTCGAGCCTCCTCTTCTCGTCACCCTCCCCCGCGGGTTTCATCCCGCGGATGTTGAACGAGAACTTTCCCGAAGGCTCGTAGTAGCTGGCACTTCCGAATGCCTCCACCTTCATACCGACCTTCGGCTGGAAATTGAGACGGGACACGACGTTCCTGAACAGAGAACAGTTGATCACGGACACACCATCCGTCAGTACAGGATACACATGCCCGCTGGATGCCGGACGGTACTCCTTCAGCTCGCCGATGACGATGATGTCACTCAGCCTGTCGCACTCGACCTGCTGTTTGACCATCCTGTTGAACTGACTCACGGTGAGCGGTGCATCCATCGTGACACCATACGGGAACCACGGATAAATCAATGTCGTGCTTCCCGGACAGGGACGGCGGGGGGGGGACGGAACGGATGACAAGTCCCGATAGACATCCCCGTCACGGAGTGCCGGCATATCCCCTACCGCATCGATATCACGTATCCGGACGACCGTCCGTCGGGATCGCGGAATCGTCAATTGCCGTGGAACAGACAGTTGGTGACGTAATCCGGTTCGCAGGAGACGCACATACCGAGTTTCTTGAAGTACGTCTCGTTGCTTATGGACAGGATCGCGGATGAGTGCACGTCACACCCGTACAGCTCGGGCAGTTTGGAAAGTGCCTTCTCCGCATTGGGATCTCCGTTGGCCGCTATGGCGAGTGCCACCAGCATCTCGTCGATGTGCAGCCTGGGATTCTTGTATCCCAGATAGTCGACCTTGAGCCTCTGCATGGACCTTATGACCTCCGGCGTGATCATGAGCAGCGAATCGTCCAGTCCCGCGAGGGTCTTGAGCGCGTTGAGGATCATGGCGGCGGATGCTCCCAAGAGAGGGGACGCCTTCCCGGTGACGATCGTACCGTCCGGAAGCTCGGCGGCCACGATCGGTCTCGGGTTGTCCTTCATGAACTCCCTGACGACGGCGACCACGCGTCTGTCCTCGGGAACGATACCGGCACGCTTCATCAGCAGATCGGATTTGAATACGGTCTCATCCTCCGCACGGCCCTCCCTCCTGAGTCTGAGGGATGCGAAATAGCGTCTGATGATCTCCGCGTTGGCGGCCTTCCTCACGTTATCGTCATCGACGATGCAGTTACCTGCCATATTGACTCCCATGTCCGTGGGGGATTTGTACGGCGACTCGCCGAATATGCCCGCAAGTATGGAGTTCAGTACGGGGAAGATCTCCACGTCCCTGTTGTAATTCACGGTGGTCACGCCGTATGCATCCAGATGGAACGGGTCGATCATGTTGGCATCGGAGAGGTCCACGGTGGCGGCCTCGTATGCTATGTTCACAGGATGGTTGAGCGGGAGGTTCCAGATGGGGAACGTCTCGAACTTCGCATATCCCACGGACCTGCCCATCCTGTGCTCGTGATACAGCTGCGACAGGCACACGGCCATCTTCCCGCTTCCCGGTCCGGGTGCGGTCACCACTACGAGAGGTTTGGTGGTCTCCACGTACTCGTTCTTCCCGAATCCGTCGTCGCTCGCGATGAGAGGGACGTTGGCGGGATATCCCGCTATACGATAATGCCTGTACACCTTCAGTCCGAGTGCCTCGGCCCTCTTGATGAACTGGTCCGCGGCCTCCTGTCCGGAATAGTGGGTGACCACCAGTCCGCATACGTGGATCTCCCTCTCCCTGAAGGAATCCACCAATCTGAAGACCTCCATGTCGTACGCGACGTTGATGTCCCTGCGGACCTTGTTCTTGACTATGTCTTCCGCGTTTATGACCACGATGGCCTCGGCCATGTCACCGAACTGCATCAGCATCCTGATCTTGCTGTCCGGTCTGAATCCGGGCAGTACACGCGATGCATGGTAATCATCGAAGAGCTTCCCTCCGAACTCGAGGTACAGCTTGCCCCCTACGCTCTGGATCCTCTCCTTGATGTGTTCGGACTGCATCCTGATGTACTTGTCGTTATCGAATCCCTCTTCCATGATGGTCGTTCCCGCATGGCAGTATCCGTTTTAAAGTGTTCTGGGGCCATTCAAGGGGAAAAGTACCGTCCCGACCATAGTGATGATATTTAGGTAAACCTAAACTATAAATATTTTTTAGGCAATACTAAATTATGAATTTGTCAACGGTAACGGCGACAGGTAGGATCGGATACGGCGGGATGTCCGCCGTGAACGTATCCCTGTCGGGTATACGCGGAATGCCGGGGAGGTGTTCCCAGTGAAGACGTTGAAGGATGCCGCGTTCGGGGAACCGGTCAAGGTCGTCAGCATCGGCGGCGACGGTCCCGTCAGAAGGAGGATCATGGACATGGGTGTCACCCGCGGATGCATGGTGACCGTGAACAGATGCGCACCTCTCGGTGATCCCTTGGAGATAACCGTCAGGGGTTACGAACTCACGATAAGGAAGGAGGATGCGAAACTGATCGGTATCGAATGAGGATATCGGTCTTCTTTCAATGTCCTTCGGCCGCGCATACCCGGTGCGGCCTTTTTTTGGAGGTATCTTATGAGAATAGCTTTGGCGGGAAATCCCAACAGCGGTAAGACCACGGTGTTCAACAAGCTCACCGGAAGCTCCCAACGCGTGGGTAACTGGCCCGGTGTGACCATCGACAGGAAGGAGGGAAGGATCAAAGGCATAGCCGATGCGGTATTGGTCGACCTGCCCGGTATCTACTCCTTATCCCCCTATTCGCCCGAAGAGGTCATCTCCGGAGATTATCTGTTGAAAGAGCGCCCCGATGTCATCCTGAACATCGTGGACGCATCCAACCTCGAGAGGAACCTGTACCTTACCGTACAGCTGATGGAGACCTGCATCCCCATGGTCATCGCACTCAACATGACCGATGTCGCGGAATCCAACGGATGCAGGATCGACCCCGAGGCACTGGAGAGGGAACTGGGATGCAAAGTGGTGAGGACCGTCGCCAGCACCGGAAAGGGTATGGCCGAGATCAAGGCCGCGTTGGCATCACCCGGCGACGTCCCCAAGTGCATGTCATTCAGCGACGACATGGAATCCGTGCTGGAGAGGATCTCGTCCGTCATACCGGACGATGTCCCGGAGGCGCAGCGCAGATGGACCGCGCTGAAGATGCTGGAATCCGGGATGCCCGATTCGGAGATCTCGGAGGACATAGCCGCTCTGGAGAAGAAGTACGACGATACGATCGACGGCGTCATGATCTCCCAGAGGTACGACCGCGTGTGCGCCATCGCATCCGCAGTCACCGTTAATGAGAAATCCGAGAAGCGCAAGACACTGACCGAGAAGCTGGACTCCCTCGCCGTCGGCAGGATCACCGGACTCCCGATCTTCGTCTGCGTGATGGCCGTCGTGTACGGACTGGCGATGCTGGAGGGATCCCCCGGACAGTACGCCACCGGTTGGCTCAACGACTACATCGGGGAGACCTTCACCCCATGGTTCAGCGACGCGCTCGTGAGCGCGGGTGTGGAGATGCCTCTGCTGGGTCTCATCGTCGACGGTATCGTCGCGGGAGTGGGTGCCGTCATCGGTTTCCTTCCCCAGATGATCGTCCTGTTCGTATTGCTCGTCATACTCGAGGAATCCGGATACATGTCCAGGGTCGCATTCGTCATGGACCGTGTGTTCAGAAGGTTCGGTCTCTCCGGAAAGTCCTTCATCCCGCTGCTGGTGGGAACCGGATGCGGAGTGCCGGGTATCATGTCGTCCAGGACCATCGAGGGTGAGATGGAGAGGAAGATCACCTCCATGACCGTCACCTTCATGCCCTGCAGCGCGAAGCTCCCCGTGATCGCACTGATCACCGGAGCACTGTTCGGAGGCAGCGCATGGGTGGCACTGGGATGCTACTTCGGCGGTATCGTCGCCGTTCTGATGTCGGGAATCATCCTGAAGAAGTTCGGGAAGTTCAGCGGTACCCCCGCACCGTTCATCATGGAACTGCCTCCCTATCACATCCCCTCCCTCAGGAGCGTCGTGACATCCACGGTCCAGAGGGCATGGTCGTTCGTGAAGAAGGCGTTCACGCTCATCCTGCTCGCTACCATCCTGGTATGGTTCCTGTCCACCTACGACTGGCAGCTCAACGAGGTCGCATCCACCGACGCGTCCATGCTGGCATCCATCGGTAACGCCATATGCTGGATATTCGCTCCGCTCGGATTCGGCAACTGGGAACTCACCACCGCGACCTTCACCGGACTGATCGCGAAGGAGAACCTCGTAGGAACCCTCGGTGTGATCTCCGGATTCGAGGATGACGAGGCGGGTCTCTTCGGATGGCTGTCCTCCATACTCACGTCCTCCGGTGCGATCGGACTGCTGGCGTTCAACATGCTGTGCGCCCCCTGCTTCGCCGCGATAGGTGCCATGCACCGCGAGCTGGGCGACTGGAAATCCACCGGGTTCGCCGTGGCGTACCAGTGCGGGTTCGCATACGCATGCTCCCTGATACTGGTACAGTTCGGAGGACTGATCCTCGGCGAGGAGATCAACATGGCATTCATGTTCCTCGCCGTCGTGGCGGCGGCATTGCTGGCATATCTGCTGGTATCGGGAAGCAGGACACCGCAGACGTCCGACGGCAGGTGCGGGGCATGACCACCGGAACCATATTGGCATTGATAGTGATCGTTGCCATAGTGGTCTCGGCGGGATATGTCGTCGTACGCGACATGAAGAGGGGCGGATGTTCCGGATGCGGACGCTGCGGATGCTGCGACAAGACCTGCATCACGATAGAGGACGAGGAGTCCGGGCGCCGCTGATCCGAGGGTACGTCCGCACACCGTGCGGACGGCCCCTAAACACTTTCAACGACATCTTTTCGAATAGGTCAACAACAGGAACTCGTAGACCGTCGTCAGGTCCGCGGTCAGTATCCCGAGGTCCTCGATCGTCCCTATCAGTTCCTTGCACAGGGACATGAATCTCAGATATCCTGTGAAATCGTCGCCCGGTAAAGGGATGCCGAGGTATCCGAACGCGGAACGCGTGAACATGTTCATCGGCACGTATCTCTGCGGATCGATCAGGGATGCCAGTTCGGTCCTTATGTCGGTGCTCATGTGCTTCAGTTCCAGTTCGTAATCCCCGCGCGCCATTATCTTCCCGCGCGCAAGGGTGATGAGGAATCCGCTGAGTGCCCCGTGTGGATTATCATCCACGATCTGCTGTGCGGGGTCGTCATACGATCCCGTGAGATCCGTGAAATATACGGTCTCGCACCTTCCCAACAACGCGAGGATCTCCTTCTTCTCCAGGTCCCTGACCTTCCTGTAGTTGCGCTGGGCAACCTCCTTCACGGAATCGCGCCTGTATGCGATCAGGTCGTTGTTCTTCAGTTTGTTGAATCTGTAGGCATAACGGAAATCCTCCAACGCCTTCCTCATGTGCGGCTCATCGTACTCCATGTCCTTCCGCTCCCCTCCGTTCGTAGGATATCATGATCGCGGATGCGAATGCCACCGCGGCGATCCCCGCGAACACCCCGCCGATGATGTCCGTCGGGTAGTGCATGAACAAGTACATCCTGGAGAACATCACGATGGCGGCGAAGACGCACATGCAGCATCCCGTCCTCCTGTATCCGGACATCAGCAACACCGATGCCACCACAGTGACGCCGGTGGCATGTCCGGACGGGAAGGAGTACTCCGCACTGGGGGACACTATTATCGGCACGTCCAACGCGTCGTACGGCCTCAGCCTTCCCACGGCCGGTTTCAGGACGAGATTGGATATGACGACCGATATCAGAAGTGCCAGAAGCATGAACGTACCTGCCTTCCTGGTCCTGCGGTCGCAGATCATCAGCAGGGCCGCCGCGAACCATACGATATCCGCGGTGCATATCTTGGATACGATCGGCATGACGGCATCCAGGAACCCGCATGACATGTTGTCGCGGATCCAAAACAGCACACCTGCATCCCAGTCCATGGATGCATGTATGACATGGATGGATAAAAAAGGGGCCATAGACCCCTATGGGTTCATATCCTGAGCGCCCTGAGGGAGTTGGACACGGCGAGGATGCAGGCACCCACGTCCGCTATCACCGCACCCCACATGTTGGACAGTCCCACCACGGTGAGTGCCAGAACAGCTACCTTTATCCCGAGGGACAGCACCACGTTCTGCTTCACTATGCCCATGGTCCTGCGCGATATGCGCATGGCGAGGGGGATGTCCCCGATGCCTTCGCCGGACACGATCACATCGGATGCGTCCAATGCGGTATCGGAACCGGAACGTCCCATGGATATCCCTATGTCCGCACGCCTCAGCGACGGACCGTCGTTGATCCCGTCCCCGACGAACACGGTGTTGCCGTCCGCGTCGGAAAGGAGAGACTCAAGGACGGAGAGCTTGTCCTCCGGCAGCATCTCGGACACGCAGGAATCCATCCCGAGTTCGGATGCGACCCTCTTGGCGACCGGTTCCCTGTCGCCGGTCAGCATCACGATCCTCCTCACGCCCAGTCTCCTGAGCTCCGATATGGATTCCGCCGCATCCGCCTTGACGACGTCCGCGAGACGTATCATACCCAGATACCTTCCGTCGAACGCCACGTGGACGGTACCGAAATCGGACGTGTCGTCGACGTCCAGCCCCGCGTAGGACATCAGTCTTGCGTTGCCGGCGTAGGCCTTCTTACCGTCCACGACACCCTCCATCCCCATACCGGGATGTTCCGCACCTTCGGTCATCTTCGCATCCATGTCCCCGAAGTCGGAGCATATGGCCCTGGCCATCGGATGTGTGGAGTTGGATTCCAATGCGTACGCCACCCTCCTCAGCAGCTCCGGCTCCTCGGAGACCACATCGGTGACCGTGAACCTTCCTTCGGTGAGGGTACCGGTCTTGTCGAACGCAATCGTATCCACGGACGACAGCATCTCGAGATAGTTGCCGCCCTTCACCAGTATCCCTCTCGAGGATGCGCATCCGATACCGCTCATGACCGTCATGGGTATGGACAGCACGAGGGCGCAGGGACACGATATGACCAGGAAGGTCAGTGCCCTGTACACCCATGCGTACGGATCGTATCCGAGCGCCACGGGGATGACCGCGATGAACAGTGCCAGCACGCATACGGCCGGTGTGTAGTACCTTGCGAACTTGGTTATGAACCTCTCTGACTTGGATTTCCTCTCGCCGGCGGATTCCATCATCTCCGCTATGCGCACCATAGCGGATTCCCCGAACGGACGGGTGACCTCCACGGTTATGGCGGACATGCCGTTGACCGAACCGCTGATGGCCGCATCTCCCGCGGACACGTTCCTGGGACATGATTCCCCGGTGACCATGCTGGTGTCGATCTCCGTGGTACCCTCGACGACGATCCCGTCCAGCGGGATGCGCTCCCCCGGCCTTATGAGGATGTGCTCGCCTACGGCCACGTCATACGGGTCCACGTCCTCGATCCTTCCGTCCCTGACCGCATGGGCCACCTCCGGGACCGAATCCAGGAGTTCGGTTATCTTCCTCCTGGAACTTCCGACGGCATAGTCCTCCACCAGTTCCCCGATGGAGAAGAACACCATGACCGCAGCCGCCTCGGTGTACTGTCCGATGATGATGGCACCCACGGTCGCGACGGACATCAGGAACATCTCATTGAATATGTCCCTGTTGAGGATGCCTTTGACGGCACCAATCAACGTATCCGCACCGGCCGTCAGGAATATGATGACGAACAGGATGTCGGCCGCATATCCGGGCACGATCCCCATCGTCTCCGTCACGAATGCTATGACGAACGCTATGGTGCATGCGGCGGTCAGGATGATACGGCAGCGGCGCTCGGTGTCATCGTCATCCGCATCGGCGGTGAACACGGTACCGTGTTCGATGGAATCCGCTATGGACTGCACCTTCCTCTCGGCATCCTTGGGTGACATGTCGGTATCCAGGATGAGGACCATCCGGGTGAAGTCGAGATGCGCGTACGATATCCCGTCGGACGCCCTGACCGCATTCTCTATCTTGGATGCGCAGTTGGCGCAGTTGAGACCTTTGATATGGAGTCTGAGCCTCATTCGATCACATGTTCCATAGCTTTCGTTATGATATCGTGGACATGATGATCGCTTATCGAGTAGATCATGTTCTTACCTTCCCTGCGGGCGGTCACGAGATTCCTGTCCTTCAGTATCCTGAGCTGATGCGATACCGCGGAGATGTTCATACCGACATCCTCGCTGATGCATCTGACGCATTTCTCCCCGTCCTTCATGGTGAAGAGTATCCTCAGCCGCGAAGGTTCCCCCAACGTCTTGAAGAAATCACCGAGTTCCTCGAAATCGGGTAGTCCGTTATCATTCATATATTTGAATAACTGTTCAATTATTAAAATGTATATTACCTAACGGGAAAATAGCGATGAAATCACTTCTTCGCCAGGGAATCGATGACGTTCTGAAGCAGCAGGACGGTCCCGACGGTACCCATGAGCGGGGTATCGAGGATGGACACCCTGGTCCTGGACGGTGCGGCCATGTCCGAACCTCCCCTGACCATCCCCCTCTCCATCAGGGATTGTATCACGGTACCCTTGGCGACGGCCACGTCCGCGGGCGTGTTCCATACGTCGTCGGATATCGGGATCCCCTTCTCGGCGTATCTGCCGATCACCGATGCGCATCCCGTACCTTCCGGGACGTTCAACGCGACCGGTATCAGTCCCAGATATCCGTACAGGAAATCCGTGACCGCGGATACGACGGACTCGTCGCTCTCGACGCTGAAAGTCATCCCCCTGAAGTGCATATGCCTCGCGGCCAATGCGGATATCTTCTGTGCGGACCTGCGGCGCCATGATGCGAGATCCTCCAATGCGGGAGTCGGATCCTTTCCCAAGGCGGAGCATACGGTCCTTATCCATCCGTCCATCGCATCGAACCCGAGCGGTACGCATGTGACATACGGTATCCCGAACTCCGATTCGTAATATCTCGCCACATCCTCTCCGTATTCGGGGATCACGACGATGTTCAGTTCCGCGTTCGCGGATGCCTTCAGATCCTCCGTGGAGGATCCGGCGAAAGGAGCGGTGATGACATCTATCCCGCACAGATCCAGTATCCTGACCAGTTCGTCGATGGTGTCAGTCCAGTTGAGCTGCCATATCCCAAGACCCAGTATGTTGACCCCGTGGCATCCCTCCCTCTTCGGGGACAGCAGCCTCAGTATCGATACGCAGCACCTCTGAAACCCCTCGGAGAGCGTCCCGGAATACCCCGTGCTCTCCACTAACAATGTGGGTATATCGGATGAGAGTCTGCTGAGGTCCTCCCCGATCAGCGACGATCCGGGGGAATTGATCACCCCTATGAGTCCGGGTCCGGAGGACACCAGCGAAGCGTAGAGCTCCTCCAGCCTGTCCGCCGCACCGGATATGTACGTCCCTTCGTCGAGGAACGTGCACGGCAGCCTGGGCTGATAACTGTAATATTTCGACTGTATCGAGAACACGTTCCTGGATTCCGGTCTCTCCTTCCTGGTGTTGTACGATCTCTCGCACAGCTCCGAAGGGTACATCTTGCATCCGGACGGACCGTGTATCATGGAAGCGGAATCCTTCACCCCTTCCAATGCCAGGATATGACCCAGCATGCATTCCGGCTGATCGAGTCTATAGGACATCCTTCCTCCATCCCTCCTCCGCGGGTGCGCACATCAGTCTCGACACCCGTGCTATGTACTCGGCACCGGCCAGAGGACCGGCGTCCGTTATCGTGGGTAACGTCATCTCCCTCAGTCCCGTACCGAGCGTCGACGTGCAGAGGACAATATCCGGATCTATCCTCCTGAAGTTCTCCCGCTCGGCCTCCGTGTCGAAGTCCGGTATGTTGTATATGTTGGGGCCGGTGATCTCCACCCTCAGATCGTTGGTGTAATCGGATCTGTCACCCAACACCACCCTCTCGGCTATCATACCTGCCGCCTCGGCGGCCTCCAGCACCCAATGGACGTCACGCGTGACTGACAGCATGCAGAACCTCTTCCCTTCCAGGACCGGTCTGAACGAGGATATGTATCCCTCGTATTCGCGCCTGACATCCTCCATCAGCGACTCTGCCTCCTTCTCCCTGCCGAACTCCTTCGCCACGTCGAAGATCCATGATTCCATGCCCTTCAGTCCGGGACGCACAACGGACGGCAGCGTCGGGATCCCGAACCTGTCCTCCAGATGTTCGCACAGGCATCTGGTGAAAGTGTCCGGATTGATCATGAGATTGAACCTTGCACTCCCGATACGTTCCACGTCGGATATGTCGCAGCATCCGGGATAGCAGCAGTTCACCCGTATCCCGATGCTCCCCAGCATACTAGAGATCAGGTCTATGGTATCGGTGCAGTTGGTGGCGATGGTCTTGACACCCACCAGATTCACGGAATCCGTCCTTCCGCAGTCGCGAGAGAGACCTTCGGACAGTGCGATGCCCGCATCTATCACGCCCTGCATGTAATCCCCCTTGATGTTCCCGTCCTCCTCCATGAGGACGATGCGTACATCCGGATGTCTGCGTCCGACGGAATCGATAGCACCGCGGACGTCGTCCCCGATGATGCCCGACGGACACGAGGTTATGACGGCGATCCTGTCCGAACCCTTGCCGATCGCCGATTCCAGTGTGGTGACGAGATCGGATCTGCCTCCGAAGACCATGCTGTCCCCGTCCATGAATGTACATTCCGTGGACGGATCCACGTAGTTGCGGATGGGGCGTGTGTTGAGAAAGGCGGAACGCCTGTTGCATGAGGGCACCAACTGGAAGGTGAACTGTGCGCAGCTTGCGGGAGAGTGCAGGATCGTGGTCAATCCGGTTATCGACGCACATACCGAATGTGCGCCGGAGAACGCGCATCCGTGCAGCATCTCCTTCCTGGAGACGTTGCGCGAGACGTACTTCCTCGCGGTACGTACAGGTCCATGGATCTCCGGTGGCTGCACGGATGCCGATGCCCTCTTAGATATGGAACGGCCCAGGACCACGTTCTCCAGCTCGGATTCGTCCAGGTATCTTGCGTGATACCTCCTCCCGCAGACTATATCGTCGCACAGCGCCCTGAACCTGCCGGCCAGTTCGGAATCGGGGAACATGTCCACCACGGTCCTCCCGTTGGCCTCCGCCTCGCCGAAGAGCGGCGACCTTCCGAACGAGGCCACGATCGGGATGCCCACCGCCTCTGAGAAACGGCCGATCCTCTCGGCCTCTCCCGGGACGTCCCTGGCGTTGAAGATGATCCCACCTATCCTGTCCGGATCGTAGTTGCCCACCCCCCTGAGGATGTTGTTGGCGGCATATATGGACATGAATTCGCCGGAGGACACTATGTAAATCACATCAGCATACTCGTTCCTGAGCGGTACAGCGAAACCTCCGCATACCACATCCCCCAGCACGTCGTACAGTGTTATGTCGGCTCCGAGGTCCTCCGCACCGAGTTCCCTGAGAAGCTCGAAGGAGGAGATTATCCCCCTTCCCGCACATCCGACCCCGGGTTCCGGACCCCCTGCCTCCGTGCAGAGGCATCCGCCGTAACCCACGCGGATGACATCCTCCAACCTCCTCTCGGACACCTTCCTGTCCTTCATGTACGACAGCATGGTGTCCCCGATGTCACCGTTGAGAAGCAGCCTCGTGGAATCGTGTTTCGGATCGCATCCGATCTGCAGGACCTTGTAGCCTTTGTCGGTCAGAGCGGCGGTGATGTTTGATGACATCGTGGATTTTCCGATTCCGCCCTTGCCGTAAACGGCGATCTTGACCATACCCGATTATCTTTATTGGCTTATATATCCAATATGGTCCGACGGACATCCGCGATCCCAGGACATCAGTTATGATTAAAAGCGGATTCCTGTATACATACCGTCAGGTGTGTGTTCTTGGATATCGTGAAATGGTTCATCAGGGCGATACTCGCCGGAATGTGCATCGCGATCGGCGGGACCGTGTTCATACAGACCACCGTCGCCTGCGGTACCGAATTCAAATGGGTCGGGGCGATCCTGTTCTCCGTTGGCCTCTTCGCGGTATTGACCTATGGTTTCAACCTCTACACGGGGAAGGTCGGATACATACTGCAGAACGACAGGACCTATCTCGTAGAGGTCCTGGTGACCATCATAGGGAACTTCGTGGGATGTATGATCGTCGGGTATCTTTTCCAGTTCCCCATGGCGGAGACGATGTGCCAGGCGAAGCTCGATGCGTTCCTGGCGGACGGCGGTGTGATCGATGCCATCGCCAAAGGTGTGTTCTGCGGGGTCCTGATGTACATCGCCGTGGACAACTACAAGTCCAAAGGTTCCATGCTTGGAACGTTCATCTGCGTGCCGGTGTTCATCCTCGCAGGGTTCGAGCACTCCATCGCGGACATGTTCTACTTCTCGTCCGCGATGATGTGGAACATGGATTCCTTCCTGTTCACGCTCGCCATCCTGTTCGGGAACATGATCGGATGCTGTCTCATCCCTGCGTACAGGCTGTACGTCAACGGCGAGGAGAGGTCCTAAAACAGCTTGGACTGGATAGTCCTGCGCCTTCTCTCGTTCTCCTCGGGATCCAACCTCTTGTAGGTGTCCGCCGTGGAGAATCCGCTGTCCTCCGGTGCGGGAACTGTCATCCCCTCCCCCTGCTGTTGGGCGAACTCCTCGATGAGGCGGACGACCTCCTCGTCCCTCTTGCTGTGGGGGGACCATTCCAAGGTGACGCTTCCGTTCGTGGCGCGCGAGCGCAGGTCGTTGTACCACTCCTGCGCATCGAACATCACCACATCGATCTCTGGATGTACGTCGGTCACGCCCACGAAGGTGTTCTCCTGATTCGGCTTCCACGATTCCGGATCGTCGTAATCCCCCTTGTCCAGGAAACCGACCGCGAACACGATCTTCCTCAGTTCCGGGGATGTGAGCTTACAGTAGAGCGATGCCTGCAGCACGTAATGTTCCGGAACGGTGAACTCCCCGTCCCTGAACCATGAATCGCGATTGTCGGAACCGGTCGTCTTGATCTCCAGGACCGCCGCACGTACACCGTCGGAGAAATCCACGTAACCGTCCACCATCCCGCCGAAATCGGGATGGTCGCAGTTCACGAGCCCCTTCTTGTAGTACGGGCTGCTCTTCCCGAAGTGATTGTACCAGCAGGGCTCGGCATCCGCGGGATCCTCCACCTTGAGACCCTTGCCGAGTTCGTCCATGAGGTGCGCGTTGTTCCTGACATAGTCCCTTATCTTCGGTTCTATGACGGTACCGGCCTTGGTGAATATCGTGTCGATATCTTCTTTGAACAGTTTGCATATGTCGCAGGCCACCTCGAACTCGCTGCAGTACTCGTTGCGGTCGACGATGGAAGCCAATCTGGTCCCGGTGATCTTCTTGAATTTCTCGGCAGAGAAGGTCACCGTGTGGTTCTCGCGATCGATCCTGACCCTGTCCCCCGCGTAGTTGCTCATATCATCCTTTACAATATCCTGTTTTTAATTGTTTTACCCCGGATGCGGTCCCGCCGACAGGACGACCGCGATTCCCAAATACATCCATCAGGTTATCGATGGTATGAAGATACTCATCGTCGTCGACTACCAGAACGATTTCGTCACGGGACCTCTCGGTTTCGAGAAGGCCAAGGACCTGGAGGAGCCCATCACGAGGAAACTCGACGAGTATTGGGCACGCGGCGATATGATCGTGTTCACCAAGGACAAGCACGATCCGGAGAAGTACCCGAACACGCAGGAGGGCAGACGTCTGCCCATCCCCCACTGTGTGGATGACGAGGGGTCGGCGATATACGGGAAACCCGCTAAGTACTGCCACGACCTCAACACTGTGGTGAAGGACCGCTTCGGAAGCGAGGACCTCTGTGCCAGATTCTATTTCTATGAGGGTATCGAGAGCATCGAGCTCGTAGGTGTGGTGGGGAGCATGTGCGTCCTCTCCAACGCCGTCCTGCTGAGGGCCAACTATCCCGAGGCGAGGATCATCGTCGATGCGGAGTGCGTCGCATCCCCTGACGACGACATGAACGAGAAGGCGCTGGATATAATGGAGAACCTCCAGATCGACGTCATCAACAGACGTCAGAACTGAGAACCGATCGACCTGTTGATGCGTCCGGCGAACAGGTTGCGGAAGGACGCCTGCATCTTGGAATTGCCGGTCATCACCTTGCGCACGGATACCGGTATCCCCTGATAGATGATGTTGTCGGTGATATCGGCGTTGGCCTTCATGGAAGGCCTCACGTCGAGATACGCGGACTGGATCCTTCCCACCACCGTTCCGAGCACCTCGGATATCGAGTACACGTTCGCCGTGATGAAGTCCTTGGCGTTGGTGAACTCCTCCACACCGACCAGGAACGGGTTGTACTGTCCCTTCCTGAAATCATCCTCCAGGTCCTCGACGGCATCCATGACATATACCCAGATGCCCATGTTGAGGAACAGTTCCTCCAATCCGTCCGTCCATTCGTCCCCGACGATCTCCCTCAGGACCCTGATCATGGATGCCGCGGATGCACGCCCCATCTCGATCGGGTCCGAACACCCTTCCGCCTCCTTCCTCCTGAGTTCCTCGTATCCTTCCATGATGAGCTCATCATAAAGAGGATAGTCCTTCCTCGCCTTCTCGATGGAACGATTGAGCCAGAGCAGTCCGAAGTTTGATTTCACGGACGGACCGTCCATCCTGTCGTCCATAAGGTCGTTGTTGGCCACCAGCACGGTGTATGCGGCCAGTCTCCTCAGGAGCTCGGTGTGCCTCCTGCTGTGCCTCAGCACACATAACCTTCCCGTGTCTGGCACATCGATGCTCACACCCTCGTCCATGACCGAATTCAGGATGATGTTGGCGAAGGTCATCTCATAACTGACGATGATCGTGGACATGACCCCGTACCCGTCCCTGAGCTGATGGCAGGTCTCGCAGTAGTATCCGCGATATGCCAAAGTGTCCTTGCTGGACATCATCGGTTCGAGGGGTACGGTGTATCCGAACATGATGTCGCAAAGAATGACATCACATTAAAATAGGTTTACTAACATGCCTACCCTATTAAGGCCAGTCGACAACTGGTATGGTGAAGTAAATGTCCGAAGTAGAGCAGAAGACAACCGAGCAGCTGACCGAGGAATACATGGACCAGTCCATGCCCTCCGTTGCGCACATCCTTTACACCCCTCCCCAGGGAAAGTACACCGAGAACGACCCCCACATCGGAAGCCCCATGTGTTACGACTGCTGCGGTTACCACTGCTGTGTCGAGCTCATCGCTGTCCTCGTCGTCGTCCTCGTCTGCTGTGCATACGGTACCGACGGTACATGCTGTGACTACTGCTACTGGCCCTTCTGATCGGGTCTGGCGGTCCAAAAATCACGGGCGGTCACTGTGAAACAGTCGCTGTTCGTGATAATGAAACCCACTCTTAGATGTAATGCTCATTGCAGGCATTGCTATCACCGCCCTTCGGAGTGTCCGGACACCGTCATGTCCGCGGCCACTCTGGAGAACGTCATCTCCAAGGTCAGAGCGGAATATGATTCCGCATGGTACATCTGGCACGGCGGGGAACCACTTCTGGCCGGAGAACAGTTCTTCCGCAAGGCCGTATCCCTTCAGAAGAAATACTACGGCAAGGCCGTCAACAGATGCGGGAACACCATCCAGACCAACGGTACTCTTCTCAGATCGAGGTTCATAGAGTTCTGCAGGGACAACAGGATCAACCTCGGCATATCGTACGAGGGAGGGTTCGATGCGGGACTGAGGCCGGACATCGACGGCGACAGGGTCCGCGAGACGATCGGGTACATGGTGAAGAAAGGGCACATGTTCTCCGTGACGTCCACCATACACGGCGGGAACATGGACATGATGGACGACATCTACCGTTCGTTCAAATCCATGGGAGCATCGTTCTGTTACTCACCGTCCCTCAGGATGGGATGCGGTCTCGACAACGAGGACCTTCACATGGACGCGGACGCGTATGC
>JBJEZZ010000022.1:0-17865 GCA_051887655.1 Candidatus Methanomethylophilaceae archaeon
GCTGAGAAGAAAGGTGTAACCGCCGTGCGATTATGGATCCATCCAGAGAGAAGAAGGATCGTCGAAGGGGATGGGGCCCGGATCGATATCGATGACGATCCGTTGAAGAGATCGCTTGTATCCGACGACCGCACATGACGATCGGATGTCTCATGTCGCCGTATGCCGCGATCCGGAAAAACTTAACTAACAACGGACGGGGATTATGATATGGCGATATGATGAGGGGTTTCTTCGACAGATTCGGCAGGTACAGCGGCAGGGAGGAGGATGACGGGACCTTCTATGACAGCGACGGCAACTATACGGGGAAGAAGGACAGTGAGGGCCATTTCTACGACGGTTCCGGAAGATACATGGGAAGGAAGGAGAAGGACGGCTCGTATTACGACAGTGACGGTAACTACGCCGGCAGGATGGACAGTGAGGGCCATTTCTACGACGGCTCCGGAAGGTACAGAGGAAGGAAGGAGAAGAACGATACGTTCTACGACAGCGAAGGCAACTACAAAGGCAGCGCCGACGATCTGTACGCATCGGACGACCGATGACACCATCGCAATATTGAGAGATACATATGAAGGAATTCTTCGACGAATACGGGGCATTCGCAGGCAGGATGGAGAACGACGGAAGTTTCCATGACAGTTACGGAGGCTACTGCGGGAGAATGGGATCCGACGGTTCGTTCTACGACAGAGACGGATACTATCTGGAAAGGTCCGGCGAGTACGGCGCGTTCCTGGACGGCCGCGGACTCTTCATCGGGAGGATGGAGTCCGACGGTTCGTTCTACGACGGGTACGGCGCATTCAAGGGAAGGGTGGAGGAGCGCTGAGACCGTCCCGGGACGGTATCGCCGTAGCCGTCAACGGTTATATCGTAGCTGGTCCATCAGCACCCATGGAAGGAGGGAACGAGTCCCAATACGAAGGGCAGTTTTTCGAGAACTACCTCAGGCTGAGGTCCAAACCGGACAACTTCAACGACCTGCTGGAGTTCCCCGCCTTCACCGCGCTCCTTCCAGATATCGAAGGAAAGAGCGTTCTGGATCTGGGTTGCGGATTCGGCCCCCACGCGAAGTACTACGTCGAACAGGGCGCATCCAGGGTCACCGGGGTGGACATCTCGGAGAAGATGCTGGAACACGCCAGGAAGGTCAACAACGACCCCAGGATCACCTACGTCCGTTGCGACATCGCCGATCCCGCCATAATCGAACTCGGGAAGCACGATATCGTCTGCAGTTCCCTCACGATACATTACATCGAGGATCTGACATCTCTTTTCACCAACATCTCGCAGATGTTGGACCCGGGATCGGTGTTCCTGTTCTCAATGGAGCACCCCATCGCCACCGCCAACAACGACGAGGGACGTACGAACAACCTCACCGATGGGTACATGCTGAAACACTATTCCGAGGAGGGAGTGCGCAGGGGAGAATGGATCGGCGCGCCGATAACGAAGTACCATCACAAGTTCATGACGATCATGAACTCGCTTGTGGAGGCCGGATTCGTCATCGACAAGGTCATGGAACCCATGCCCTCCAAGAGGCTCATGAAGAAGGTCCCCAGGATGAAGAAGCAGGTCAACCGCCCCAGCTACCTCATCGTCAGGGCGATAAAACACTGATCCGCAACAGTCTGAACGGTGCATCGGAACGTCTCCCGCAGGCATCGGCGCGGAGGTCGCCCTGTCTTGATGGATGTATACAAAAATCATGGCGGACGAGAGGGGATTCGAACCCCTGGCTTGCAGCTTAGGAGGCTGCCGCCATATCCAAGCTAGGCCACTCGTCCTCAAGGGTGTAATGAAAGGTGTTAGATAAATAGTTTATGAAGGAAGGGAGGCCGCGGCCTCACTCTTTCTTCTCTGCGGCGGGTGCCTTCTCCCAGACCTCGATGAACTCGATGGTGTCGATTCCGAAGGCCTCGCGGAAGTCGTTGACGATCCTGAACTTGGTCATGAGCCAGTTCTGGTTGAACTTAACGATGTCAGGGGTGTAGATGGAGATCTTGCTCTCGGAGAACTCGAACTTGAATCCCTCGTTGGATCCGAAGTCCATCTGTGCGATGGCCATGGCCTTGTCCTCGTTGGACTCCATGACCTCGGTGACGGTGAAGGTGTACCTGAGGTCCTTTCCGGCGAGCTTGTTGTTGAAGTCGACCTTGACACGGCCTGCACCGACGGTGACGACGGTACCGGTGCGGTCTCCGAGCTTGACCTCGAGTCCGGGGAAGGGGCGGATGTCCTGCTTGTAGAAGTCCTTCACGGTGTAGGTCTCGATGAGCTTGGGATCCTTCGCTCCGGCCGCCTGGTCGCAGGGGACCTCTATGGTGACCTCCTTTCCGACATCGGCCGCTGCGATGGCCTCGTCGAGTGCCTTGAAGAACCTTCCGGATCCGACGATGTAGGGCATGGGTGCGTAGGAGTACTTCTCGTTGAAGATGCCTGCTTCCTTTGCCTTGTCAGCGTAGGTGGTGTCGAAAACGACGTCGGAGCCGATGATGCTGGCGTTGTAGTTCATGCGAACGATGTCGCCCTTCTTGAGATTTGCCATAACGCTGGCATTAAAAGGGTAGATTATAAAGGTATCGCGTGAACGCGCATCCTTACCGAATGCGGCGGCGCACGCGGTACCGTATGTATGCGGCCGTCATTCCGGTATGACGGTGACCGCTCCGGACAGGTCCTTCCTCCTGAGTGATCCCTCGGGGATGACCACGCGGACCCTCCCTCCGATGTCCTCCAGGAACCGTACCCCGGTACCGCGGAGATCCAGATCCAGGAGGATCACGTCGCCGCCGTCGCGTCCGAGGACGGACGACCTCCCCTTACCGAACCTGATGACCCAGTCGGTGAAGATATCCCCTTCGACCTCGTCGAATCCCATGTTGCAGTCCTCGTAGATGGTGTCCGGTTCATCCTCGGAGAGGATGGGTCTTATCACGATCCCGTCGGTCATGTCCGCGAAGAAGTACAGATAGCCCTTCTCCGGAAGGAGACCGTCCGTATCGTATCCCTTGAGATCATCCAGATTGATCTGGCACATGAATATCTCGTCCTCGGTCCACGGTTCGCTGTCCGCCCATCCCTCCGGAACGACGGGATCGCCGAACATGCGGGACCCCTCGTATTCCGCCTCGCCTCTGTCGCATACCTCGAATCCGATCATCACAATCTCTCCGCGCGTGCCTTGGCATCCTTGACACCCATCTCCGATGCCTTGAGATAGAGCTCCTTCGCAATAGCAAGGTCCTTCTCCACACCCGTACCGGATTCGTACATGGCGGCCAGGTTGAAAGTGCACAGTTCCGAACCGGCCTCGCTACCGCGCCTGTACCACTTCACCGCCTCGGACTCCCTCTTCTGTATGCCAATCCCATGCTGGTACATGTATCCCACATTGCACATGGCGAGCATGTTGCCCTGGTTGGCGGACAGCATGAACCACTTGAACGCCTCGGAATCGTCCTTCTCGATGCCGCTCCCGTTGAGGTACGCATCGCCGACGTTGAACTGTCCCACGTCGTTGCCCTGATTGGCCGCCATGAGATACATCTCGAACGCCTTGGCACTGTCATGTACCAGACCCACGCCCTGATCGTACAGATATCCCAGCGCGCACTGTGCCCTGGGGCTCCCGTTCTTGGCGGCCACCGAATACCACTTCACGGCCCTCTTGATGTCCCTGTCCACGCCGATGCCATCTTCATAAAGAGCACCCAACGCATACTGTGCCTCGGGGTGTCCGCGCTCCGCCGAACGGCAGTACCATTCCACCGCCTCGGGGACGTTCACATCCTTTCCGTTGAGACCGTGCTGGGCGAACACGCCCATGTAGTACATCGAATCCGCATTCCCGCGGAGCGCCGCCTCCTCGTAGCATTTCATGGCCTCCGGCACGTCCGGTTCGCATGAGATGCCCTCCTCCAGGAACATCGCCCTCATGAACAGCGCTCCCGGATGGTCCTTCCCGGATGCCTTCGTGTACAGCGACAGGGCCTCCGTAAGATCCTGCCTGACGCCGTCCCCGTACTCGTAGAGCATGCCCAGGCAGTACTGCGCCTCCGGATCCCCCGCATCCGCGGCCTTCCTGAACCATTTGGCCGCCTCCCCGGTGTCCTGGTCCACGTGCTCGCCCTGCATGTACAGGGTGCCGAGGTCCACGCATGCACGTACGTCGCCGTCGTTGGCGGCGGTCCTGAGCATCCTCAGTCCGTCGGCCTTCGTCCTGCCTCCGCCGGCGATCATGGACATGACAGATTCGCGGTCCATCATTTCAGCCCCGCATATCTCAGGAGGGAATAGACCTCCTCCTTGGTGGCCTGTCTCCACTTCCCTTCGGGAAGGTCGCCCAGTTCGATGTCCATTATGCGTACCCTCTTGAGCTCGGTCACCACATATCCGAAGTGTTCGCACATACGCCTGATCTGACGGTTCAGACCCTCCGTGATGACGATCCTGAAACGGTACTTCCCGAGCTTCTCCGTGACGCAGGGCTTGGTGCGCGTTCCCAATATCGGGACGCCCGCGGCCATCCCGTCGAGGAACTTCTGGGTGACGGGCCTGTGGACGGTCACGACGTACTCCTTCTCGTGGTCGTACCTGGACCTCATTATCCCGTTGACCAGGTCGCCCCTGTTGGTCATGATCAGGAGGCCCTTGGAATCCTTGTCCAGACGTCCCACGGGATAGATCCTCCTCCTGTAGTTGACGAACCTGACGACGTTGTCCTTCTCGTCCTCCGCGGTGGTGCAGACGATACCCTCCGGTTTGTTGAGCAGGATGACTATGGTCTTCCCGTCGTCCCTGATGTCCTTGCCGTCCACGCGTACGGACTGACCGGGCAGCACCTTGGTGCCCATGACCGCGGTCTCCCCGTCAACGGAGACACGACCCTCCGAGATCAATCCGTCGGCCTGTCTCCTGGAACATACGCCGCAGTCGGCCAGGTATTTGTTGATGCGCACAGCTTCGCCGTCAGCCATGGGATTCCCATTATGGCGCGCGATTAATAACCTTCGGTCAGCCCGGGGTACGAGATCCTGCCCCTGCCGTCCTTCACGTCCACGAAGATCGCCGCACCGTTGACGATGGTGAGACGGGGTGCCTTGTGGCCGATGTCCGCATCGAACACCATCGGAAGACCCAGATGTTCCAGGGCACCGCGTACGGTGCCGATATAGTCCCCTTCGAAGAACAGCGGCCTCCCGAAGACGAAACCCTTGGCGTGCTCGAACCACCCGTTGTCGCACATCCTTCCGAGATCGTCGCCGAAGGATTTGGGATCCGACTCGAACGTCTCCATGTACCAGACTATGCCGTCGTCCCTGTACCTCTCCGCGAAGTCGCGCACCCTGTCCATGCCGGTACCGGCGATGTCGCGCAGCTTGTCTGTGCATCCTCCTATCGCGATCCCGGAGAAGGATTGATCGCCGTCGGATATCCACCTGACCGGTACATCGCCCTCTATCGGCTCCAGACCGGTGGTCCTGTCCGAGAACCCGTCCTCGTACATGTCGAAGGAATCCTGGCACATCCTCCTCCCCTCCAGGATCTCCAGGTTCTCGGATACGCTGCGGTGCCACGGTTCCATGCCGTAATCGCCGAAGTTGCCGCAGTACACGCTCATGATGTCGTACACTGTGGTGATGCGGAACAGGATGTCGGTGTTGTCCGAATAGCCCTGCACCCACTTCGGGGCATCCAGGATGCGGGACAGGTCGGTGTGATCGAAGATCTCGTTCAGGTGGTCCCCGCCCTTGGCGGATACCACGTACGCTATGTCCGGATCGCCAAGCACGGAATCCAGCTCCTCCGCGCGCTGCTCCGCGGGGGAGCTCCTGCCGTCCCCCATGTCGGAATACACATCGGGCGTGAACGTCACACCGTAACCCCTTGCCCCGAGCCGGGATGCTGCGTTCTCGAAACGGCGTACGTCCGCGGGATCGGACACGCCTGCGGACGGTGCCGTGACCGCGATCCTGTCGCCTGCGGAAAGAAACGGAGGCCTTATCATGCCACCATGTATGCAGAAAAGGATTAAGGAAGTTTGCGGGGGGATCGCTCCCCCCGATGTGTGCTCAGTCGTCCGCGAGGAGGTGCATCACGGATACGACCAGCAGCGCGCACATAGAGACCATCGCGAACGCCATGGACATCGGGAGGATGTCCGTGAAGTACGCTCCGATCATGACGGCCGCGGTCATCACGGCGATACCGCTCTGGACCGCGTTCGACACCCCCGCGACGGGGCGGAACAGGGCCACGCAGGACAGCGCCACCAGGCAGAACGCCACAGACCATGCCTCGGAGGTTCCGAGGAAGATCGCGGCGAGTACGCCGAACGACGCCGCGCAGAGGACGAGTCCGGAGAGCTTTCCGGTGCCCTTCATGCAGTTGGCGGCGCACATTCCGGAGAGGAATGCGAACAGTCCGCTGATCAGCATGGCGATGGTGGCCGCTATGCCGGCGTTGCCGGATGCCTTCACGATGTCGACGAACTCGAGGGTCTCGAGTCCGGGGTGTCCCAGGGCGTTCCACGAGATGAACACCGCCGCGAAGAACGCGAGCACGGAGACAAGGGCGTACGCGCCGGTCCTGAAGCGTGTGCAGAACCTGTACGTGATCTCGCTGTCGAGGTACTCGTCCTCGCTGATGAGGCTTCCGTCGTCGTCGGCCTTCGCCAGGGTGGCAACCACGTCGACGCCGTTGCGGTTGAGCCATTTGGGTCCGACCCAGTTCCACTTGCCCATCAGGTGCATCATCGCAGGCACGATGTACGTACGTACGACCAGTGCGTCGATTCCGATGGCGAAACAGAGGGCGAATCCCATCTCCTGCAGCATGGGCGACGTGGAGAGCATCATGGTACCGAAGGCACCCGCCATGATCAGTCCGCAGATGGTGATGACCGATCCGGACTTGACGATGGCCTCCTTGATGGCCCTGTCGTTGGACATTCCCTTGGAGACGTTCTCCCTGATACGGGTGGTCAGTAGGATGTCGTAGTCCATTCCGAGACCCAGACATATGACGAACAGGATGATCGGCATGATGAACGTCACCGGCGTGGACATCAGGTCCTGGAACACGATGAACGTGAGACCCAGCGTCCACAGGATGCTCATCACGATGGTCACGATTGAACGTACGGGCGTGAGGTAGGACTTCATGACGAAGAACAGCAGCAGGGCGATGAGGACGATGACGACGACCTCGATGAGCTTGAACTGGCTGTTGATGGATTCCGCCATGTCGTCTATGATCGCGACGCTTCCGGTGACGTACGATGCGGTGTACTTCTCTCCCTCCGCCGTCTTGGAGTAGTCGGCGATGAAGTCCTTGATCTGTCCGACCGTGTCCATGGACGCGTCCGACATGGGCTCGTCCTTGACGACGACGGTGAACTTGATGTACTGCTTGCCGTCGGTCTGCTTGGAGACGGTACCGAGTCCCACGTTCAGGATGTAGTCGATCGCACGGCTGGCCTCGACGGATGTCAGGACACCCGCCTCCTCCAGTCCCGCGATGTTCCTCATCTGCTCCGCGACGGCCTCGGGGAGCATCGAAGCGAACATGTCGATGATGACGGGGGTCGGGAGTCCGGTGATGGCCGTGAGTGTGGCGATCACGTCCTGGTAGTCCACCATACCGATGGCGTAGGCGATGTTCCCGCCCTCCTGACCGGAGAACGCGTTGGACAGACTTCCGTCGACGTCCCATAGTTCGAACATCAGATCCACGGAGTAATCGTTGTACTCCAGACCCGTATCGGTCCATATGAGTTGCGGTACGGTGCCGCCCAGGGCATAGTCCACGGTGTAGAACGGCTCGTCGGTCTCGACCTCCATGAGGACGTACGTGGGCATGACGAGTCCGCCGTATGCGTTGTCGGTGATCGCGTTCACTCCGTCCTTCGCCTCTCCAGCAGGCATGGTGCTGACCATGTCGAACGAACCGGAGTTGTTGAGGGCCACGTATCCGAGGGGGAGCGTGACCAACAACGCGGCTATGACGATGGGGCCGGCGTACTTGATGGCGTGCTCCGCGGAGGACTTGAAGTACCTGTGGCCGAACCTCACGATGGATCCGTACCAGCTGTTCATCGTCTTTCCCTTGGGGTCGAGCTTGAGCGACTTGTTGGGATAGAAGATCCTGTCGCCTGCGAGGGCGATGATCGCCGGGATCAGGGTGAGTGCCGCGAGGAGCGCGAAGACGATACCGCATGCGAGGACCATACCCATCGTCCTGATCATGCTGAAGTCGCAGATGGACATGGCACCGAATCCGATGATGACGGAGATTCCGGAGGTGGTGATGGACTCCCCGGCCCAGATGACGGACTCGCGGAGTGCCTCGCTATGGTCCTTGCCGGCGATGCGTTCCTCACGGTACCTCGACAATATGAAGATGCAGTAGTCACATCCCGCACCGAGCATCGCGATCAGCACGATGGTGCTGGTCATGTAGTAGATTCCCATGACCTGGGACAGTCCGTAGATGACTGCGAGGACCATCGCGTACGCGAATCCGATGACACAGGGGGGTGTCGCGGCAGACACGAAGGACCTGAAGAACAGACCGATGAGGATCAGAACGAGGAGGATCGAGAAGGGATCGATCCTCTCGATATCGGACATCGCACCGGCCTCGGTGTCGTGTCCGATGGCGGAGGAACCGGTGACATAGGTCTGGAAATCCACTCCGACGGAGCTCTTACTGTCCGAGAGCAGGCTCCTGACGGTATCGATCTCTCCGGAGACCTTCACTTCGGAACCGAACTGAAGAGCGAGGAGGTTGACCCCTCCGGTGCCTCCGTTGTTGTAATAACCTGCGTTGGTGAGGCCGAGGAAGTCGGTACCGTACTCCTCCGTGAGACGGGTGGTGTAATCGGCTATGAGGGCGTTCAGTTTGCTTTGCGTATCTGGATCTGCCGATGGATCGGCAGGCAGTTCCACCACGATGATGGGGTCCATCCCTGAGGAACCCGTACTGAAGTAGTCGGTGTCCGAAAGGATGCTCATTCCTTTGACGGATTCGTTCTCGTCCCCGACCATCGAGGTCATGTCGTACTGCAGCACTCCGGGCTGAGTGAGCGTCATGTACCCGATCGGGAGGGCAAGGAGAAGGATCACGAACCAAGCCACTATGATCTTCTTGGGGTGCTTCTCTATCTTGTCCGCCAATTTCGAATAGATATTGGCCATGCGGAGCTATCGCACATGGAGTATAAGTACTCTTTGAACGTGCTCAAATTTTCTCCCCGGGGGAGGTCGGGGATTGGCCATGCGTATATCAATGACGCATCTTCGGGAGACTTCTTTTTTGAGCATGCTCAAATCTTAAATACCGAACAGACATGGCCAATAACAGTGACATGACCGACGACGGAATCAAGAACCCACTGTCGAAGCTCAAGAGCATCGTGCAGGAAGACAGCCCGCAGAAGCAGCGCAGGGAATCCAAACGCGACGACATAGCGCATCTGGCATTCGAACTCTTCATGGAACAGGGTTACGAGAAGACCACCATGAGACAGATCGCGCTCCGCGCGAAGATACTCAACGGCAGTCTCTACAACCTGTTCGCCAGCAAGGACGACATATTCGACTACATCGTCCTCAGGTTCATGGATGTGAGACGCGTGCATCTCGGCAGGGTTATAGCGGAGGAGAAGGACCTGATGTTCGCGCTCGCGCTCCCGTACGTCGTCGAGATCATCGTGTGCAGCAACAACAAGCGCGTGGCCGAGCTCATGCACGAGGCGTACATCAACTGGAACACCTTCAACAGGATCGCGGACCTGGATACGGAATGGGCGGAGCATGTCTACGGCAGGTTCGGGGTCTCGTTCGACTTCGATTCGGTGAGACAGACCATGGTGGCGTTCTCCGGCGCGTTCTCCAAGTTCATCGACAGATACCTGTACACGGACGACGGCGATGTGTACGAGGACACCCGCACGCTCCTGATCGTGCTGTTCACGCTGCTCAACATACCGATGCACAATCTGGACGCGCTCATGCAGAGGTACACCGACACGGTCGCGGAGATAGTGTCCGAGACGATCACGCTGGGATGGTGACGGGCACCGAACATCGCGCGTATGCGACCTTTTTTTAATCAAGCGGACATACCACGTAGCAGGTGCAAGCAAATGGTTGACCAGAAGGCGATCGAAGCGGCGAAGGAGAAGTTCGGACTTCTCCTCGAGAAGCAGCTCAACAGGGTGGAGGCCCTCAAGAACGAAGGCGCTCCCGTGGATTATTCCAAGCTCGACAAACTCATCATCGGTGTCTGCGGAGGGGATGGTATCGGCCCCTACATCTGCGCATCCGCACAGAAGGTCATGGAGTTCCTCCTGGCCGACAAGCTCAAGGCAGGCAAGGCGGAGATCAGGGTCATCGACGGACTCACCATCGAGAGGCGCGTCGAGGTCATGAAGGCCATCCCGGACGACACGCTCGCAGAGCTCAAGGAATGTCACGTCATCCTCAAGGGACCGACCACCACCCCCAAGAAGGGAGACCCCTGGCCCAACATCGAGAGTGCCAACGTCGCCATGAGGAAGGAGCTCGACCTGTTCGCCAACGTCAGACCCGTCAGCGTCCCCGAGCTCGGCATCGATTGGACCTTCTTCAGGGAGAACACCGAGGGAAGCTACGCGCTGGGAAGCGACGGTGTCAACGTCACCGAGGACCTCGCGATGGACTTCTGCGTCGCCACCTCCCAGGGTACCGAGAGGATCCTCCGCGCGGGATTCGACTTCGCCAAGAAGACCGGGAAGAACTACGTGTCCGTCATCACCAAGGGTAACATCATCAAGACCACCGACGGTAAGTTCCTGAGCATGGCCGAGGAGGTCGCCAAGGACTACCCCGAGGTCAAATGGGACGATTGGTTCATCGACATCACCACCGCCAAGCTCATCGACCCCGCAAGGAGGTCCGCTTTCAAGGTGTTCGTGCTCCCCAATCTCTACGGGGACATCATCACCGACGAGGCCGCACAGATCCAGGGAGGGGTGGGTACCGCTGGATCCGCCAACATCGGTAACAGATACGCCATGTTCGAGGCCATCCACGGTTCCGCACCCAGGATGGTCGACGAGGGACGCGCCAAGTACGCCGACCCCTGCTCCATGATCAAGGCGGTCGCCATGATGATGGACCACATCGGAGAGGCCGAGAAGGCCAGGAAGCTCAACATGGCCCTCGATGTATGCTGCCAGTTCGAGAAGAAGCTCGTCATGACCGGAAGGAGCACCGGAGCCACCGGCGACGAGTTCGCGGAGTACATCATGGAGACCATCCAGAGACCCGACCTCGAGAGCGTATGGCAGGGCTACATCGACGCCGCCATCGCAGCCAACAAGAACTGAGCGGTAAGATGCTGCTCAGGGCCGAATCCATAACCAAGTCCTTCGGGCCCGTGAAGGTGCTGACGAAGGCGGACATCCAGATCAACGAGGGAGACAGCATCGGCCTCATAGGCGTCAACGGTGCCGGGAAGAGCACGTTCTTCAGGATACTGCTCGGAGAGGACCGCTGCGACACCGGTGAGCTGATCGTCAACACCGAGAGGATCGGATACCTCCCGCAGTTCGCGGAGGCATCCGAGGGTCTCACCGTCAGGGAGGTCCTCGGACGTCCGTACGGACACATCGAGAACATCAGGCGCAGGATGAGGGAACTGGATGAGGAGATGGCATCCGGAAGGGACGACGTGGATTGGAACGCCGTCACCTCCGAGTATGCCAGACTGGAGAGCCAGCTGTCCAAGAACGCCAGCGACGACGAGAGGATGCAGATCTCCGCGCTGGAGACCGTCGGCCTCTCCGCCGACATCATGGACAGGGAGATGGACACGCTCAGCGGAGGCGAGCGCACCAAGGTCATGCTCTCCAGGATCGTCGTCCAGGCGGAGGACTGCGACCTCCTGTTCCTGGACGAACCCACCAGCCATCTGGACATCGACACGGTGGAATGGCTGGAGGACTTCCTTCTGGATTCGCACACCGCGTGCGTGGTGATCAGTCACGACAGGTACTTCCTGGACAAGATGGCCACCCGCACCGTGGAGATCTCCAACGGGAAGACCAGGGAGTACAAGGGCAACTACTCGGCGTTCATCATGAAGAAGATGCTGGACCTGGACCGCATGCAGAAGGAGTACGACAAGTACGTGACCCAGAAGCGCAAACAGGAGGAGATCGCCGAGAAGCTCCATCACGACCAGTGGTTCCTGACCACCCACAAGACCCGTCAGAAGCTTATCGAGAAGATGGAGGAGAAGGAGGCCCCGGAGAAGAACAAGGAGATCACCGTCAGGATACAGTCCGCTCCGAAATCCGGGAAGAACGTCATCACCGCCAAGAACCTGACCATCAGGCAGGGCGGGAACGTCATCCTCTCGGGCGTGGACATCGACATCCACAAGGGCGAGAAGATCGGGATATTCGGTGCCAACGGAGAGGGCAAGAGTACGCTGATCAAAGCGCTGATAGGCGAGATACCTTCCGAGGGGGATCTCTGGATCGCACCCGGAGCGAAGATCGGGTACTTCTGCCAGAACCACGAGAATCTCGACCTGGAGCTCACGGCCGAGGAACAGATCCTGCAGGTCATAGGCAAGGACAGGCGCGCGGATGCCAGGAAACTGCTGGCGAGGATGCTCCTGTTCGACGACGAGGTGGACAAGCAGATGAAGTACCTGTCCGGAGGGGAGAGGGTGAGGGTGTCCCTCACGCTGCTGCTCCTGCAGGAGACGAACCTCCTGGTACTGGACGAGCCCACCAACTACCTCGACATACCCGCGAGGCACGCCCTGGAGGAGGCACTGAACGAGTACGACGGTACGATCCTGACGGTCACGCACGACAGGTACTTCCTGGATACCGTCTGCAACAAGGTCTGCGAGGTCAAGGACGGACGCATCAAACTCACCGCCGGGACGTACTCCGCCACCAGGGGAAGACCCAACACCACGGAGATCGTCATGGATGCGGACGAGTACAGGGTGATGTCGCCGTTCACCAATTGGGCCATAGGGAAGAAGTTCGCCAAGGGCGACCGCGTCCTGGTGGCGCCCACCGAGATGAAGAACTACGAGTGGGCGATCAGTCAGGGCAAGCTCAAGAAGACCGGGGGCCGTCAGAGGAAGAAGGTCGCGGTCGACAAGCCCGAGGACGCACAGAAATGAGAACGGCGGATGTGCCGGCACATATGCGGATACGTGCCGGGACATCCTCCTTCCTTCGAGGTTTTTGGATCACTCGCGCTCGTCGAAGGGGATGTAGTCCCTCTCCTCCATCACGCTCTGATATGCGGGACGGATGATCTTTCCGGAATTGACGAGCTCCTCGATCCTGTGTGCGCTCCATCCGACCACCCTGGCGGTGGCGAACAGCGGGGTGTAGAGCTCCTGCGGGATGCCCAGCATGCTGTAGACGAATCCGCTGTAGAAGTCCACGTTGGCGCTGACACCGGTGAACGCGTGCCTTCTGGCACATATGAGTTCGGGTGCCATCTCCTCGATGTACTGGTAGAGCTGGAGGTCCTTGTCGCGGTGCTTCTCCTTGGCGAGCCTCTCCACGAGACCCCTGAATATGGTCGCCCTGGGATCGGATATGGAGTACACGGCATGACCCATACCGTAGATGAGTCCCTGTCCGTCGAAGGCCTCCTTGTCCAGGATCTTGATCAGGTAGCTCCTGACGGCCTCCTTGTCGGTGATGTCCTCCACATGCTCCTTTATGTCGGAGATCATCTCCATCACCTTGATGTTGGCACCGCCGTGCTTTGGTCCCTTGAGGGACGACATGGCGGCCGCTATGACCGAGTACGTATCGGAACCGGTGGACGTGACCACCCTGGTGGTGAACGTGGAGTTGTTCCCTCCTCCGTGCTCCATGTGCAGCATCAAGGAAGCGTCCAGTACCTTGGCCTCGAGGGCGGTGTACTGTCCGTCGGGCCTCAGCATCTTGAGGATGTTCTCCGCCGTGGAGAGGTTCGGGTCCGGCCTGTGGATGTACAGACTGTCGTTGCAGTCGTAGTACACGTACGCCTGGTACCCGTATACCGCCAGCATGGGGAACACGCTGATCAGGTAGATGCACTGTCTGAGGACGTTCTCTATCGAGAGGTCGGACATGTCCTGGTCGTAGGCGGCGAGCGTGAGCACGCTCTTGGTCATGGAGTTCATGATGTCCCTATTGTGCGCCTTGAGGATGACGTCCCTCACGAAGGTGACCGGCAGGACCCTGTTCTGGTTCATGACGTGCTTGAACTCCTGGAGCTGCTCCCTGTTGGGCAGGTCCCCGAAGAGCAGGAGGTACGCGGCCTCCTCGAATCCGCCGATGTGGTAGTCCGCGCCCTTGACCAGCTTGGTTATGTCGATGCCCCTGAACCAGAGACGTCCGTCGATGGGCGTACGCACGCCGTCGATGGTCTCGAAACCGTCCACCCTGGAGATGTTGGTGAGACCGGTGAGGACACCTCTCCCGTCGCTGTCGCGGAGTCCTTTCTTGACATCGTATTTCCTGTAGAGGTCGAGGGGGATCAGATCCTTCTCCTTGCATACCTCTCCTCTCTCCTTTATGAACTTAGTCTCGTCGATGTTGTTTGTCATCTCAGCCTCTCCAGCGGCCGGGATACTCCGGCAATAGCGACATAGATTATCTTGTTGTTTTTATAACTTTGTTATGCGGACTGCTGTCTGCGGCCGTGATTTTTTTCGATTTCGAAGGAAAAAAGAGTATTTTTTACGAAATCAGAAAGAATTTCAACGATATTCGAATGGATGATTACGAATATCGATGAAAATCCTACGGAAACAGGAGTACGTGCATCCAGACTCATGAAATCCTGTATCTCAGGATCGCACCCATACCTCCGACGGATGCCAACTGCTTCCCGCCGTCGTGCTGCCCGGAGACGACGATGACGCTGCCCTTCTGGACCTCGACATCCCTGACGATCGGATCCAGATCCTCCTCGCGGAGTTTGGAATCCAGGATGAGGAGCTTCTCCACCGCGCCCGCGGCCGCGGCATCCGCCACCTGGGACGTACCGTACGTGGCGAGACCGTCCTTGGCGATGTGGGTCATCATCTCCTCCACCGCCTCCATCTCCACGCCCACCCTGGACTCCCTGAGCAGGTCGGAACCCATGCCCTTCTTCATGAGCTCGTTCACGCCCTGCATACCGCTCTGTCCGGTGTGGTACACGAACACGCTCGGGAACAGACCCAGAGGTTTCACCGCATCGGCGAACCTCTCCTTCTCGAATCCCGGACCCAGGAGCACCAGCGGGGTGTTGGGTTCCGCCAGCGTCTTCAGTTTGGAGATTATCTCGCCGTGGTAATCCGTGCCTTTGGAATCGTCCTGGTACTGTTTCCCGGACCTCATGGAGCGCACGCATGCGATCTCCTTCGGACCGAACTGTCTCAGCACGGCTATTGTGGCGTCGTCCTGGTCCATGGCCACCATCACCATCCTGGGCTTGTTGGTGTCCGACACGGCACGCTTCAGTCTCTCGATCTGGGTCTCCTTCCAGTGCTTCTTGCCGACGGTGACGCGTTCGCCCACCTCCATCATGAGGGAGTGGTGCTGCCCGATGTCCTGCGGACCCTCCTCGATCACCCCGAGTATCCTCAGTCTGAGGTCGTCCTCGGAGAACTCGATCTTCTCGGCCCTGATACCGAGCGTCATCCTGCGCTTCTCGGTGCGCTGGTCCGCCACGGCGTTCCTGGCCTTCTCGTCGCGGCGCATTGTGGATGCGGTCACCAGGTCGCCGACCTCGACGATGTTGTAGAGATGCCACAGATCGTCGTCGCTCTCCAGCTGCATGCTGATCCCCTTGTCGCTCTGCGTGTATCTCATCGCACACCCCTATACCGCCCGACGTTATTAACGCATCCCATGACCGCCAATGTTGTCTCTTTAACTAGAGAAAATAAAGGGGAGGACGTTTTTGTCTACCATTGGACAACTGGAACAGATTGCTGTCTTATGGGTAAGCTAGGGATTAAATAGAAAATGAGAATGTAAGAATCCCCGATGGCAAACAACTATCTTGTTCTTGAGGACGGGACGGTCCTCGAAGGAGAGGCCTTCGGTTACGACAAGGCCGAGTCCGGCGAGGTCGTCTTCACCACTGCGATGGGCGGCTATCAGGAGAGCATCACCGATCCATCCTACTGCGGCCAGATTCTCATTTCCACATACCCTCTCATCGGGAACTACGGGATCATGGATTCCGCGAACCAGTCCGACGACGTATGGGTGAGGGGGATGGTCGTGAGGGAGTACAGCAGGACACCGTCCCTCATGTACGGCGGAAGGACCATCGACGACTTCCTCAAGGAGCACAAGGTCCCCGGTATCTCCGGGATCGATACCCGCGAACTCGTACTGAAGATCAGGAGTGGCGGTACGCTCAAGGGAGCGATCGTCACCGACGAGTCCAAGATAGATTCCACGATCGCCGATCTCAAGAGGATGCCCGCACCATCCGAGGGCAACCTCGTGGCGGAGGTGTCCTGCAAGCAGGCATACTCCATCGACAACAAGAAGGAGCTCACCGTGGGTGTCATCGACTGCGGTGTGAAGAACGGTATCATCGATTCGCTCTCCAAGAGGTTCAATCTCAAGGTCTTCCCCTACGACGCGACGGCACAGGAGATCATCGACGCGAAGATCGACGGCGTCATGATCACCAACGGCCCCGGGGACCCCGCCCACCCGGACATCGCCAAGACCGTCGTCAGGGCCGCGAAGGATCTGGCATCCCAAACCGCCATCATGGGTATCTGCTACGGCAGCCAGGTCCTCGCGCTCGCGATGGGAGGACAGACATACAAGATGAAGTACGGACACAGGGGTACCAACCAGCCCGTACGCTACAACGGCAGGGTGTACATCACATCCCAGAACCACGGATTCGCCGTGGACGCCGAATCCCTGGACGGCACCGACGTCGAGGTCAACCAGATCAACGTCAACGACGGAAGCGTGGAGGGCATCAGGCACAGGGACCTGCCCATCTTCACCTGCCAGTACCACCCCGAGGCACGCGGAGGCCCGTTGGACACGGGATTCCTCTTCGACGACTTCGGAAAGATGATGGAGGGGAGAAGATGAAGAAGGAGTTCAAGAAGATCATGGTCATCGGATCCGGTCCGATCGTCATCGGTCAGGCAGCGGAGTTCGACTTCTCCGGATCGCAGGCATGCAAATCACTCAGGGAGGAGGGTTACAAGACCGTCCTGGTCAACTCCAACCCCGCTACCATCCAGACCGACCTGGACATGGCGGACTCGGTCTACATCGAGCCCATGACCGCGGACATCGTCGCCAAGATCATCGAGAAGGAGGGCGTCGACGGCATCATGGCGGGTATGGGCGGACAGACCGCACTGAACATCTGTTCCGAACTCGCCGAGAACGGCACGCTCGAGAGACTCGGCGTCACCCTCCTCGGTACGCAGCCCGAGGCCATCGCCAAATCAGAGGACAGGGAGCTCTTCAAGGAGACCATGGAGGCCATCGGAGAGCCCGTCCCGCTCAGCAGGACCTGCACCTCCATCGAGGAGGCGCTCGAGGCCGTGGAGTACATCGGAAGGTATCCGGTCCTCGTCAGGCCCGCATACACGCTCGGAGGTACCGGAGGAGGTATCGCATACAACGAGGAGGAGCTCAGGGACATCTGCGGAAGGGGTCTCGCCTACTCCCGTATCCACCAGGTCCTCATCGAGGAGAGCGTGCTCGGATGGAAGGAGTACGAGTACGAGGTCATGAGGGACCACAACGACAACTGCATCATCATCTGTAACATGGAGAACTTGGACGCCATG
>JBJEZZ010000023.1:0-17394 GCA_051887655.1 Candidatus Methanomethylophilaceae archaeon
GCATCCTGAGGGTGTCGTAGATCATGTCGAGGTCCCTGTCCAGGGTGTTCCATTTCGCGTGGGGATGTCTACCCATCATCACGGTGTCCACGACCGTAAGCGGGAAGGAATCGTTCGCGGAATAGGGAACGTAGCCGATCTCCTTAGCAAGTTCTTTGATCGTGATGTCCTTGACATCCTTGCCGTCGATCAGGACCGAACCGGAGTCCGGTCTCAGGATCTTGTTTATGCAGTGGATCAGAGTGGACTTCCCCACACCGTTGGGTCCGAGGATGGAGACGAATCCGGGTCCTTCGATATCCAACGTGATATCGTCCAGCACCGGGGTGCTGGAATAGGAGAATTCCACATTGTCGATTCTTATCTGCATGGTACCCCGGTTGGATGTATCATCCTACTGATAGATAAAGCTTAGACCGCGGTTACTGGACATATCATGCGGAAGGAGGCGGTTCACCTGTCGTTTACCTCCTCGATCCTCTCCTCCAGCTCCAGAAAGATGTCTTTCAGCCTCTCCACGGTCTCGGGTGCGGCGTTCCACATGCCCCTGTCGTACGCTTCCATCAGACGGTTCACCATGTCCATCATGGCGTGCGGGTTCTCGTCCTCCATCCATTCTCTCGTGTCGTCGTCGAACAGATATCTGTCGGCAAGCTTCTCGTACACCCAATCGTCGACGATGTCGGACGTCGCGTCCCATCCGAACGTGTACTCCGTGAGATTGGCGATCTCAGATACGCCCCTGTAACCGTGCCTCTTCAGGCCTTCGATGAACTTGGGGTTCAGGACCTTGCTCCTGTAGACGTAATGCAGCTCGTCCTTGGCGTCCCTGAGCCCGACCCTCCCGGGATCGGATCCGTCGCCTATGAAGGACATGGCGTCCTTTTTACCGTAAGCTCTGACGAAGGAGTTCATGCCGCCCAGGTATCCGTACGCGTCGTCGATGTCGAGGACGTCGAACTCCCTGTCGGGCATGTTCTTCACGGTGACGCCGACCTTGGAGAACCTCCTCACGAACTCGTCCTTCATGTTCTCCCCGGACACCCCGCGTCCGTAGGCGTAGCTTCCCCATGCGATGTATATGTCCGCAAGGTCCTGCACGGTCTTCCAGTCGCCGGTCTCGATGGCATGGTTCACGCCGGGACCGTATCCTCCCGGGGGACATCCGAATATGCGGACGGAGTTCCTCCTGCGCGCCTCGTCCACCGTGAGGCCGCTGGCGAGGGCGTCCACCATGTCCTTCCTGAGGTTGGCGGCGAGACAGTTCTCCTCGTCGGATTCGTCCAGTTCCGCCACCATCCTGACCGCATCGTCGATCAGGTCGATCAGGTTGGGGAACGTGTCCCTGAACAGTCCGGTTATGCGGACGGTCACGTCCATCCTCGGCCTTCCGAGCTCCGATACGGGGATGACCTCCAACCCGATGACCTGTCCGCCGCTCTTAGACCATACGGGCCTGACGCCCAGCAGCCACAGGATGTATGCGACGTCGTCACCGTTGGTCTTCATGGTGTCCGTGGCCCATATTATGAAACCTATTTCCCGAGGATAGCATCCCTTCTCGTCCATGTGGCGCTGTATCATCTGGTCCGCCATCCTGCGGCCGATCTCCCACGAGGATCTCGTGGGGATCACGTCCGGATCGACGCCGTAGAAGTTCCTTCCCATGGGGAGTATGCGGGCGTTGCCACGCGTGGGTGCGCCGGACGGACCCGGCAGGACGTATCTGCCGTCGCATCCCCGCATCATGTTGTCCATCTCGTCCGTCATGCGCAGGAGGTTCGGGGCGAGTGTCCCGCATGCGTACGTCAGGGATTCCCGGAGCGCATCGGTCATCCCGGTTCCGGAGGACACGTCCGCCAGACAGCGGTCGGTGTCGTATCCGGATTCCCTCATCCTGCGTATGACGTCCATGAGTTCGGAGTCCAGTCTGTCCAATATGGAGGAGTTCAGTTCGCCGTCCGTGATTCCGGACGGGTCGTCCGTCAGTTTCCCGATGTCGAATCCCTTGGCCTCCGCGAACGATCCCCTCAGTGACGGTACGTCCCCGTTGTCCAGTCTCATCAGGGTGTAGATGGTCTCGTCCATCCTCTCCCCCTCCGGAGGTCTCCCCAGGATGTGCAGTCCGTCGCGGACCATCCCGTTCTTGATCTCCGTGATGTACTCGTGGAGGTCGCCGATGCTGTCCTCGAAATCCTCCGCCGATACGTCGTCATCGAGATGTATGTCGTTGAGCAGTCCGGCCTGCCTGGCGGCATCGAGGACGTTCTCCACGATGGACATCCTCTTCTCCCCCTTCGCGGACCCCTTGGCCTTGAAGTACTCCTGGAGCGCGATGTCCACCCCGGACAGCTCGTCGTACGTCCCCGTACGCGCCATGGTGGGGCACATGTGACCTATCAGAACGGATTCGGAACGTCTCTTGCACTGTATCCCCTCGCCGGGGTCGTCTATTATGTATGGATATATGTTCGGTATCCCGTCAAGGACGATGTCGGGGAAGCATTTGCCCGACAGTCCCACGGATTTGCCGGGGAGCCATTCCAGCGTGCCGTGCGTCCCCATGTGGATCACCATATCCGCCTTGAAGTCATGCTTCAGCCATCTGTAGAACTCCAGATACTGGTGCGTCATGGGCACGACCGGGTCGTGGTACACCGCCTCCATCTGGTCGGACATGGACCTGAGCGGCTGGTAGCCGATCAGTATGTTGCCGTTCAGGATCCCGGGGATGACGATCCTGCCGCTGTCGACGGATACGTTCCCGACCGGTTCTCCCCAGGACTCCTCCATCCTCCTCCTGTTGAAATCCGGGAGCTTCCCGTAATGTTCCATGTATCTCTTCCTGTCGACGAGATCCAACGCCTTCTCCCTTATCCTCTCGGACGACGACCATTCGAGGTCGTTGGTGATGTTGTCCATGATCTCCCCGATCAGAGCCTTGCCGCTGCCGGGGACGTGGTCAAGGGTGTATCCATCCTTCTCGAAACGTATCAGCATGTCGCTGACGCTCTCCACCGTATCGAGTCCGGATGCGTTGCCGATCCTGCCGGAATCCGGTCTGGATTGGTACATCAGGACGGCCACCCTCCTTTCCGACCTTGGCTTGTGGGACAGGTTCGCCCATCCCTGGACGACGTTCGCCAGATGCGTTATCCTGTCCTCTATTGGGACGTAGGTCCTGGTGCCGGACCTCCCGTTCTCGTTGCTGCCTATGGGTACGGTGATGATCTGACCGTCCACCTCCGGCCATATGACGCTGGCGATCAGTTCGCCCTTGGACAGTCCCTGCGAGGATTCCTCGTAGTCCACGAAATGGCTGTTGACCGTCATGGTCTGTATGATCGGGACGTCGGTCATGTGCCTGAAGTAGTTCTGTTCGTCCGGGGTGTACACCCCGCTGCAGTCGCGGGAACCGTTCAGCTGGGAGAACGGCGTCGCCATGACGACGGCGTCCACCCTGCTCCTGTCCCCGTCCATGAAATATCTCCTGAAGACCCCGGCCGTCCCTTCGCCGTCCTTCATGTTCCTGATGACGGTGCTGAAGAACACCGGGATCACGTTCAGTCCGCGGGATTCCAGTTCCCTTATCAGGGCGTGTATGTGCGCCTGGTTGTCGTAGATCCACAGGTTCGCCGTGTACAGTATCCCGACCGTCGGTCTGCCTTCGACGCATCTCTCGCGGAGGTAGTCCTCCAATGTGATGTCTGGATCGCAGTCGGGATGGTGTATCCCGTTCGGCCTGGTGGTGACCGGTTCCGGTACCTCGCCTTCGCCGGTCAGTCTGTTGTGCAGCCACCTGACGATGGAACCGTCGTTCTCCGGCCCCCTGTTCCTCATGTACTCGCCCAGGAGGATGAAGTCCCTGTCATCGCCCTTGAAGAGGTCCCTGTACAGCAGGCGGATCTCCATGTTGCCCGCATAGATGACGACGAACCCCTGACATTCCTTCAGCACCTGTTCGTACTTCGCGAACCTCTTCATCCTCCCCGGTTCGGTCATGCACCTCATCAGGACCAGGTCCGCCGCCTTGGTGCGTCCGACCAGTTCGTGGTACAGGACGGGATCCTCGTCCACCTCGTCGGCGTTCACGCAGAAGAGGTCCGTCTCCCAACCGTTCTCCTCGGCGACGGCTCTCACCGCAGGCTCCATGTTCCTGGCATCGGCGCTTTGGATTGAAATGTACACGATCCTCATCGAGAGACACCTTGGTGGACGTATATTCCAATCAAGATATTTCTATTTGGCTGGCCACATCCGCGCCGTTCCGTGCAAACAATTAAAGTCATACAATTGGATGATACGTCCATTAGAGGTTTTCACATGAGGAGACTTTTGTTCCCGTTCGTCTCGATCGTCGGCCAGGATGACATGAGGAGGGCACTTCTGCTCAACATCGTCGATCCCGGTATCGGAGGCGTCCTGATCAAGGGCGAGAAGGGTACCGCGAAATCCACGGCGGTGAGGTCGTTGGCCCAGATACTGCCGGAGAGGATGTCCGTGGAGGGATGCCCGTTCCACTGCGACCCCTCCAGACCGGACATGATGTGTCCGTACTGTTCCGAAAGATACGCGTCCGATCCGAACCTTCCCGTGGTATCCGAGAGGATGTCCGTGGTGGAGCTGCCGCTCAGCGCCACCGAGGACCGCGTCTCCGGTACGCTCGACATAGAGCATGTGCTGAAGACCGGGGAGAAGAAGTTCGAACCCGGTGTCCTCGCACAGGCCAACGGCAATCTGCTGTACGTGGACGAGGTCAACCTGCTGGACGACCACATCGTCGATCTCCTCCTGGATTCCGCCGCGATGGGCGTGAACTACGTGGAGAGGGAAGGGGTCTCGTTCTCACATCCCTCCAGATTCATCCTCGTCGGTACCATGAACCCCGAGGAGGGGGATCTCAGACCGCAGCTCCTGGACAGGTTCGGTCTCTCCGTCGATGTCAAGGGCGACAGGGACACGGAACAGAGGATGGAGGTGGTCAGGAGGAGGCTCGCCTTCGACATGGACCCCGTGGCGTACACCAAAGGTACCGAGGCCGAGACCGATTCCGTCAGGCAGAGGTTGGTCAGGGCGAGGGAGCTCCTGCCGAAGGTCACATCCGATGAGTCCGCGCTCAGGGCGGTGGTCAGCGTGACCACCTGTTTCGGTATAGACGGCCACAGGGCCGACATCACCATGATGAAGGCGGCGAAGGCCAACGCCGCCCTGGAGGGCAGGACATCCGTCACGAAGGAGGACATACGCGCGGTCGCTGCATTGGTGCTGTCGCACAGGATGAGGAGACGTCCGTTCGAGGAGGAGGCCTTCGACATGGAGGAACTCGAGAGATGTCTGCGGTCGGTATGACGGGTTTCCCGTTCTCCGCGGTCGTCGGGATGGACGATGCCAAACGTGCGATAGAATGTGCCATCGTCAATCCCCGCATCCGCACCGTGCTGATAAGGGGAGGTCCCGGTTCGGCCAAGACAGTCCTCGCCAGGGCGGCGGGTTCCCTGTTCGGAAGGACGTTGGTGAACGTCCCGCTGAACGTCACGGAGGAACAGCTGTTCGGCGGCATGGACATAGATGCCACCATCCGCGAGGGCAGACCTGTGGTCCAGAAGGGACTGCTCGCCCGTGCGGACGGCGGCATGCTCTACGTCGACGACATCAATCTGCTGGACCAGCGCGTGCTGGCCTCGCTCCTGGATTGCGTATACACCGGGAACGTCATACTCGAGAGGGAGGGCGTATCCGCGGAGTACGGCTGCGACACCATACTCATAGCTACTATGGACCCGTCCGATTCCGACATCAGCCCGCATCTCCTGGACAGGTTCGACCTGTGCGCATACTCCGATTTCCCCGATGCGGAGGACGGGAGGTCCGAGATCCTCCGCCGTACCCTGTCGTACGGTTCCGATCCCGCATCGTTCCGTTCGATGTATTCCGATGACGACGCCTCCGTGAGGGCGGACGTGGAACGTGCGTCCCGTCTGCTCCCTCTGGTCACGGTGTCCGACGACCTCCTGGCCGTGGCGGTGGAGCTGGTCGGGAGGGTGCTTGCGGACGGATACCGCGGGGACCTATCGCTCATAAACGCCGCCATGGCTCTGGCCGCCCTGAACGGGAGGGACGAGGTCATGAGGAAGGACCTCGAGGAGGCCGCCATGATCTGTCTCGCGCACCGCAGGAACTTCGTCCCGGAACCGCCCGAAATGAACGATGACAGACCCGACGACGATGACGGGGACGAGGATGACGGGGATGACGATGACAGGGACGACGACAGGAACGACCGCAGGGACGACGACAGGCGGGACGACGATCCCGGCGACGATGACGACGAACCTCCCGAGGACGATGACGACGGCGATCCCGAACCCCCGGACATACAGGGCATGCTGGACGACATGATGTTCGAGATCGGGGAACAGTTCCGCGTGATCGACTATCTGGAGGACGGAAGGAGGACGGTGAGGAGGACATCCAGCCGCAAGGGCAGACGCGCGATGGTCGAGAGCAGCGACCGTACCGGACGCTACGCGAGGTCGCGTCAGACCGACGGCAGGGCGCATGACATCGCGTTCGATGCCACCGTGCGCGCGGCAGCACCGTACCAGTCGTCGCGCGTGCATGACGGACTCTCCGTATCGATATGTCCGCAGGACATAAGGGAGAAGGTCCGCGAACGCCGTTCCGGATGCACGATCATGTTCCTGGTGGACGCCAGCGGCTCGCTGGGCGTGAGGAAGAGGATGACCGCGGTCAAGGGTGCGGTCATGTCCATGCTCAGGGACAGCTACGTCAAGAGGGACAGGATAGGCATAATGGCGTTCAGACGCGATTCCGCAGAACTCATACTGCCTCCGACGAAATCCGTGGAATACAGCTACAGGAGGCTGGAGGAGATGCCCACCGGAGGCAAGACGCCGCTGGGGGAGGCGCTGGTGACCGTGAGCGAGTTCATGACATCGTATTCGCGTTCCCATCAGGGGGAGATATGCCACGTGGTGCTGATAACCGACGGCAGGGCGAACGTCCCCCTGAGCGCGGGTGCGGATGCCAACGAGGAGGTCATCCGTCTGGCATCGGACATCTCGATACCGCAGGTCAGGTGGATAGTGATCGACGCATCCGCGGGGTACATAAGGTTCGACAACGCGGAGAGGCTGGCGATGGCCCTCGAAGGCACGTATCTCAGACTGGAGGACCTCAACGCGGACAGGTTGGCCGAGACGGTCAGGGCGGCGATACGCCGATGACGGGGTAGATGTCGTATGAGGCTCGTGCACATCTCCGTGGGTACCAGGGACAGCCACATGATGGACCGCGCCGCGGCCGAGATGCTGCCATTCGGTGTAGAGCACATATGTTACGATGCCTCGGAACTGGATTCTGACCCTATGCTGCTGAACGGTATGCTCGATACCGTGTCATCGGCGGACCTGGTCACGCTCAAGGTCCACGGGGACACGTCCTATTTCAAGAGGTTCGACAGGCTGGAGAAGGTGCTGTCGGACAGGGGTGTATCGGCATTGTTGGCATGTACGGACGCATCCGTCACCGAACGTTACAGATGCCTGTTCAGGGGATCGGACGATGAGCACGCGCTCGGCATCCTGTTCATGGAATGTGGAGGCGACGACAACCTCGTATCGCTGATGAAGCTGATGCTGAGGATGGGCGGTGCGGACATCGACGTCCCGGATCCGGTCTATCCTCCGGCACAGGGGATATACCGTCCCGGTCTGGAGGACATAGACATAGACCGTTACGTGGATTCCCTGGACCTGTCGAAACCCACGGTGGGGATATTCTTCTACCAGAAACAATGGGTGACCGGCAACATGCGTCACATAGACGCGCTGATACGTGAGGTGGAGGTCCTCGGTGCCAATGCGGTGCCGCTGTTCCTGTACACGTCGGAGACGAGGGTCCCCGGGGCGAGGGGTACCGCGGCCATCCTGAGGGAGAGCCTCGTCAGGGACGGGAGGCCCGTCCTGGATTCGATAATAGAGACGATGAGCTTCTCCCAGACGCTGATCGCCGATCCCGGCGTCGGGGAACAGGTCTCCGACGACAACTTCTTCCTGGATTACGGGGTGCCGGTGATACAGTCCATGTCCTGCTGCCGTCCCGCTGACGTGTGGAGGGACGACATCAACGGACTTACCGCTTCGGAGATAGCTTACGACATAGCGCATCCGGAGTTCGACGGACAGATAATCTCCGTCGCATGCGGCAGCACGGAGAGGGGCCCGGACGGTTCCTTCTCGATACATCCTCTGGACGACCGTCCCCGCAGGGTGGCGGATACCGCGGTGGGATGGGCGAGGCTCGGACACGTACCGCGCGGGGAGCGCAGAGTGGCCGTATTACTGTACATGTACCCTCCCAAGACGGCCAACGCGGGAGGCGCGTCGGGATTGGACACGTTCGCCAGTGTCGTGGACCTCCTGCACAGGATGCGCGATGACGGGTATCACCTGGGGGACCGCATACCGGAGACGCCGAAGGAACTGGTGGACCTCCTTCTCGACGGTCTCACGAACGACACGGAATGGATGTCGGACACGGCCGTACGCCGCAGTGCGTGCGACCTGATCGGACCGGAGACGTACGACGCCTGGTATTCCAAACTGTCCGACGGGGCGAGGGCGAGGCTGGAGGAGGGATGGGGCCCGCCTCCCGGGGACATATGCACGGTGGGCGGCAACATCACCGTACCGGGTATCATGTTCGGCAACGTGTTCGTCGGATTCCAGCCGGACAGGGGCAGGAACGCCCAGTCCGACTGTCACGACCCGACCACGGTCATGCCCCATCAGTACTATGCGTTCTACCAATGGCTGAGGTACGTGTTCGGGGCCGACGCCCTGATCCACGTCGGTACGCACGGCACCTTGGAATGGTTACCTGGCAAGAGCACCGCACTGTCGTCGGACTGCTGTCCGGATTACGTCCTGGATTCCATACCGGACATCTACCCTTACATCATAGGCAATCCCGGGGAGGGGATACAGGCGAAGAGACGCGCCGCCGCGGTCATCGTGGACCACATGATCCCGGCGATGACCCGTTCCGGAGGATATGACGGATTGGATGAGCTGGAGGCCGCCGTCCAGAACTACATGGGCGCGGTCACGCAGCTGCAGGACGACAAACGTGCGCTCATAAGGGAGAGGCTGAGGGAGGTCGTCGCACGCATGGACATGTACGACGACCTCAAACTGTCCCCCGACTGTTCGGACGAGGAGTTCGACGGCCGCATCGACGACCTGTACGACTACGTGGTGGACGTGAAGGCGAATCTGATCAAGGACGGCCTCCACATACTGGGGAGGGTGCCCGAGGGCAGGCGTCTCGAGGAGACGGTCTACTCCATGACACGTCTGGACAACGGGGACGTACCGTCACTGTTGGGGTCGGTGACCGCCGCGTTCGGATACACGGTGCCGGAGCTCCGCGACCGTGCGTCGGAGACGGACCCTTCCAGCGGACGTCTGAAGGGACAGCTGCTGGATGAGGCCGAGGACATGACGTCGTCCCTGATCTCGGACATGGCGGCGCTGTCGTTCGACAGGGACGGATGCATCGGCCTGGTACACAGGCTTTTCCCGGAGGACGACGGCCGTATGGAGGCCTCCGTGTCCTTCATCTGCGACACGCTGTATCCGTCGATATGCGGGACGGGCAGGGAGATCGACAGCATAATGGACGCTTTGGACGGGAGGTACGTGGAACCGGGACCGTCCGGATGTCCGACGCGCGGGAGGGCGCAGCTGCTCCCGACCGGCAGGAACTTCTATTCATTGGACCCGGATTCGATCCCGTGGCATTCCAGCTGGGAGATCGGCCGCAGGATGGCGGACCAGATGCTGGAACGCTACCTGGAGGAGCACGGGGTCTATCCCAGATCCATAGGTATGGTGATATGGGCCACCGATACCATGAAGACCGGAGGGGACGACGTAGCGTACATCCTGTGGCTGATGGGTCTGCGTCCGGTGTGGACCGGATACGGGGGCAGGGTGAAGGACCTGGAGGTCATACCGGTCTCCGAACTCGGAAGGCCCAGGATGGACATCACGCTGAGGATCAGCGGCCTGTTCAGGGACACCTTCCCCAATCTGGTGGAGATGTTCGACCGTGCGGTGAAGAGGATATCGGACCTGGACGAATCGGATGAGGATAACATGATGAGGGCGAACGTCAGGCGCGAGACCGCCGCGGCCATCGCCGAGGGGATACCGGAGGACAGGGCGAGGGACGAGGCCACGATGCGCATCTTCGGCGACGCACCCGGCACCTACGGTTCCGGTACCAACGTGGCCATCCGCACCTCCGGATGGAAGGACGTCTCAGACCTCGGAGCGATATACCGCAGCTACGGGGAGTACGCCTACGGCGGAGGCAGGAAGGGGAGACGTTCCCCGGAGGCGTTCAGACGCAGACTGGAAGCCATGGACGTGACCGTGAAGAACAGCGTCTCCCACGAATACGACATGTTCGACAACGACGACGTGTACAACGACCTTGGCGGACTGAACGCCGCGGTCAGGTCGGTGTCCGGGAGGATGCCGATGTCCGTCATAGGGTCGTCCGCGGACACGTCCGCGCCGAAGCTCAGGACGGTGGACGAGGAGGGCCGTTACATATTCCGCAGCAAGATACTGAACCCCAAATGGGTGGACGGTCTCAAATGCCACGGATTCAAGGGTGCCGAGGAGATATCTAACATGGCGGAGTACGTGTTCGCATGGAGCGCCACGTCCGACATCGTCGATCCGTGGATGTTCCGGTCGATAGCGGAGACCTTCCTCCTGGACGGCGAGAACTCCGAATGGCTCAGGGACGCCAATCCGTACGCGATGTACGAAACCGCCTCATGGTTGCTGGAGGCCATAGGCAGGGGCATGTGGGACGCGGACGACGACATCAGGCGCAGGCTCGGGGAACTGTACATGGAACTCGAGGGCGAGTTCGAGGGGAAGGAGCGACGGGATTCGCCGTGAAGGACGGTTGTAACGTCCTTTGTACATCATTTTGATGAATATTAGACAATCATCTAATGAAAGCATTTATCTATAATCATATGATTGTAGAAATCCCGTTGATTCAAATGAAGTTGATTTTCGTCAGCGGCGGAGTCATATCCGGTCTCGGCAAGGGGATCACCGCATCCTCCATAGGCAGGCTCCTGAAATCCCGCGGTCTCAAGGTATCCGCGATCAAGATAGACCCTTATCTCAATATAGACGCAGGCACGATGAATCCCTTCGAGCACGGCGAGGTGTACGTCCTCGACGACGGAGGGGAGGTGGATCTGGACCTCGGCAACTACGAGAGGTTCATGGACCTGAAGCTGGGGAGCGACCACAACATCACCACCGGGAAGGTCTACCGTTCGGTCATAGAGAACGAGAGGCGCGGGGACTATCTCGGGAAGACCGTTCAGATCATACCGCACATCACCGACGAGATAAAGCACAGGATCATGAAGGTGGCCAGGGATTCCGGCGCGGACGTGGTCATAGTGGAACTGGGAGGTACCGTGGGTGACATGGAATCCATGCCGTTCCTGGAGGCCGCCAGACAGCTGGGCAGGGACCTCGGGAGGGAGGAGAACGTCATGTTCATCCACACGACCCTCATACCCATCATGGGTTCCGTCGGTGAGGAGAAGACCAAACCCACCCAGCATTCGGTCAAGGAGCTCATGAGCATAGGCATCCGTCCCGACATGATCGTCGGGAGATGCTCCGAACCCCTCAGCGATTCCGCCCGTTCCAAGATCGCCATGTTCTGCGACGTGGACGAGAAGGCGGTCATATCCACGCCGGATGCGAAATCCATCTATGCCGTACCGCTCACCCTGGAGGAACAGGGTGTCGCCGATTACATCATAGAGAGGATGAGGCTCGGCCCTCTGACGTCCGGACGCGACATGAAGGATTGGGAGTCCTTCCTGGACCGCATACTGCATCCTTCTGAGCATGTGACCGTGGCCATCGTCGGTAAGTACACCGCCTTGGCCGATTCGTACCTGAGCCATCTGGAGGCGTTCGCCCATGCGGGTTCGGAGAGGAGGTGCAAGGTCCACATCAGGTTCGTGGATTCGGACGACCTGCTCTCCAAGGGAACGGATCTCCTGGACGGTGTGCACGGCATACTGGTGCCCGGAGGTTTCGGCATAAGGGGCATCGAGGGCAAGATCGTGGCGGCGAGATACGCGAGGGAGAACGGGGTCCCGTTCCTCGGCGTGTGCCTCGGATTCCAGATCGCCACCATAGAGATCGGGAGGGACGTGCTAGGACTCGCGGGTGCGAACAGCACGGAGTTCGATCCGGACACCGATGCGCCCGTGATCTGTCTTATGCATGAGCAGGCGTCCGTATCGTCGATGGGTGCCACCATGCGCCTCGGTTCGCAGAAGGTCATACTCGACGGCGGTTCCAAGGCCGCCGCGCTCTACGGTTCCACCGAGATCGCGGAGAGGCACAGGCACAGGTTCGAGGTCAACCCCGATTACATAGACAGATACGAGGCGGCCGGTTGGAGGTTCGTCGGGAGGTCAGACGACGGCCACAGGATGGAGGTCGGGGAGCTGAAGGGCCACCCGTACTTCGTGGCGTCGCAGTTCCACCCCGAGTTCAAATCCAGGCCCATGGCGCCGTCCCCGCTCCATCTCGGACTCGTCGACGCGGCCATCACGTACAAGAACGATACGGACTGATACCCTCTCGATCCCGTACGGACAAACCTTTTCCTCCCCTTCTTTCCCATCATTCCCGTCAACGGCCTACATTGTCTAGCACCTGATGAATACCGTTAGACAAATGTCTATCATTAAATTAAAAATAACATCAAACATACAATTATGTTAGAAAGATTTATATGTACATCAGCATAGCGATATGGTATGTCGAACAGCAGATTTGATGCGGTCGAACAAGCGTGCAAGAAGGTGCCCGTCAAGGTCGAGGCTCCGGCCAAGATGACCTCCGAGTATTACGGATGCAATGTCTTCAACAGGACCGCGATGAGGAAGTACCTCTCCTCCGAGACCAGGAGGATGGTGTACGAATCGATCGAACAGGGGATCACCCTCGACAAGTCCGTCGCGGAGCACGTGGCCGCAGGGATGAAGCAGTGGGCCATCGACATGGGTGCCACCCACTACACCCACTGGTTCCAGCCCCTCACCGGCGGTACGGCGGAGAAGCACGACTCCTTCGCGGAGCCGTACGGACGCGGCGGTAGTCTCGAGTCCTTCAGCGGGAAGCTCCTCTGTCAGCAGGAACCCGATGCGTCCTCGTTCCCCAGCGGAGGTCTCAGGAACACTTTCGAGGCCAGAGGATACACCGCATGGGACCCCTCGTCCCCGGCGTTCATCATGGACGACTGTCTCTGCATCCCCACCGTGTTCATCTCGTACACCGGTGAGGCCCTCGATTACAAGACCCCCCTCCTCAAGTCCGTCACCGCGGTCACCGAGGCCGCGAAGGACGTCCTCGGATACTTCGGTCTCGGGGACGAGGTCGTTCAGTCGTACCTCGGATGGGAGCAGGAGTACTTCCTGGTGGACAGCGAGCTGTACGCCCAGCGCCCGGACCTCGTGATGACCGAGCGCACCCTCCAGGGACACAACAGTTCCAAGAACCAGCAGCTGGACGACCACTATTTCGGTTCCATCCCCTCCAGGGTCCTGGCGTTCATGAAGGACCTCGAGTACGAGGCCTACAGGCTCGGTATACCGGTCAAGACCAGGCACAACGAGGTCGCACCCAACCAGTTCGAGATCGCCCCCGTCTACGAGGAGGTCAACCTGGCGGTCGACCACAACATCCTGCTCATGTCCGTCATGAGGCAGGTCGCGGAGAGGCACGGATTCAAGGTGCTCCTCCACGAGAAGCCCTTCAGCGGGGTCAACGGATCCGGAAAGCACTGCAACTGGTCTCTGGGTACCACCAGCGGCATCGGCCTCCTGTCCCCCGGAAAGACCAACGAGGAGAACCTCAGGTTCCTGACCTTCATGGCCAACATCCTGAAGGCCGTCTACGACAACAACGCGCTCCTCAAGGCGTCCATCATGACCGCCACCAACGCCCACAGGCTCGGAGCCAACGAGGCGCCTCCCGCGATCATCTCCTCGTTCCTCGGAAAGACCGTCTCCGAAGCGTTCGAGGAGCTGCTCGGCTCGTCCGACATGGTGCAGATCAAGGGAAAGAAGGTGTACAGCCTCGGAATCCCGCAGATCCCGGAGCTCCTCGTGGACAACACCGACAGGAACAGGACCTCGCCCTTCGCGTTCACCGGTAACAGGTTCGAGTTCAGGGCTGTCGGATCCTCTGCAAACTGTTCCGCACCCATGACCACCCTCAACGCCATCGTGGCATGCCAGCTCAGGAAGTTCAAAGCCGCGGTCGACAAGAGGGTCGCCGACGGCGCACCCGTCCTCAAGGCGGTGCTGGACGAGACCAGGGAGACCTACAGGGCCTGCCAGAAGGTCTGCTTCGACGGTAACGGATACTCCGACGAGTGGAAGGCGGAGGCTGCCGCACGCGGTCTCGACTGCGAGGCATCCGTCCCCCTCACCTACGATGCGTTCACCACCCCTGGTGCCATCAGCGTCTTCACCGACACGAACGTGTTCACTGAGGTGGAGCTGGAGGCAAGGAACGAGGTCCGCTGGGAGATCTACGGAAAGAAGGTCGAGATCGAGGCCAGGACGCTCAGCGACATGGCCATCAACCACCTCCTGCCCGTCGCCATCGGATACAAGTCCAAGCTCCTCGGCAACGCCTGCAAGGCGAAGGAGATCTACGGCGACGACTACGGAACGTACGCGGAGTACGAGCTGTGCCAGATCAAGGAGATCTCCGAGCATGCGGCCAAGGCGCTCAACATCTGCAGGAAGCTGGACGACATCTGCGACGAGATCCCCGCCCAGGGCAGCGGACGCGACCAGGCCATCAGGTTCCACGACGAGGTCGTACCCCTCATGGAGGAGGCCAGGGCACACCTCGACGCTCTGGAGATGATCGTCGACGACCAGCAGTGGCCCATGCCCAAATACAGGGAACTCCTATTCATCAGCTGAGGACTGATTGGATGACGGAGAGGACAGGTCTCTACGACCCCGAGAACGAGAAGGATTCCTGCGGTGTCGGTCTCGCACTGAACATCGACGGCAGGAAGGACCACCGCATAGTGGAGTACGGTCTCAGGATCCTGGACAACATGGAGCACCGCGGTGCGGAGAACGCCGACGGGAAGACGGGGGACGGTACCGGTATAACGGTGCAGATCCCCCATTCCTTCTTCGTCTCCCTCGGGATCAAGGTACCGGAGGCCGGACGCTACGGTTCCGGTATCGTGTTCCTTCCCAGGGACGCGGTGTCCGCGGAGACCTGTCTGAGCATCATCAGGGAGGAATGTGCCAGATACGGCGTGTACGAGATCTGCTGCAGGGACATACCGGTGGACCATTCGGTCCCCGGACCCCAGGCGCTGCAGAGCGAACCCCGTATCGTACAGCTCTTCCTGACCAGTTACGACAGCCAGGAGACGCTGGAACGCAAACTCTATTCCGTCAGGATGAGGTCGTCCAACAGGATAGGCGATTCGGACCTGCCCGGCAGGGACGACTTCTACATCTGCAGTCTTTCGACCCGCACGATAACGTACAAGGGTATGCTGACGCCCGGACAGATCAGGTCGTACTACACCGACCTGACCGATCCGAAGTTCGAGAGCGCCATAGCCATGGTGCACTCCAGATTCAGCACCAACACATTCCCGATGTGGAAGCTGGCACAGCCGTTCAGGATGCTGTGCCACAACGGTGAGATCAACACGATCCGTGCCAACAGATCATGGATGGATGCCAGGGAGAGCGTCCTCGAGACGCCCCTGATCCCCGATCTCCCGGAGCTGTTCCCGATTATCCAGAAGGGGATGAGCGACAGCGCATCGCTCGACAACGTGTTCGAGTTCCTGGTCATGTCCGGAAAGACCATGACCAACGCGCTGTCCCTCCTGATCCCGGAGTCGTGGAACAGCAAGAACCCCATCCCGGATTCGCTCAAGGCCTACTATGAGTACCACTCCATACTGATGGAGCCCTGGGACGGTCCCGCCGCCGTGCTGTTCACCGACGGCAGGTACGCCGGAGGGATGCTGGACAGGAACGGTCTCCGTCCCGCCAGGTACACCGTGACCAACGACGGCATGTTCATATTGGCGTCCGAGGCCGGCGTGATACAGTTCCCTGAATCCGAGGTCAAGGAGGCCGGACGCATCCGTCCGGGGAAGATGATGATGATCGATACCGAGAAGGGTATCATCCTTCGCGATTCGGACATCAAATCCGAATTGGCGTCCGCCTACCCCTACAGGGATTGGCTGGACCGCAACAGGCTGAACCTGGACGAGGTATCGTCCGGAAGGACGGTCGGCCGCTCGGTGGAGGACCTGGACCTCTTGCTATCGGAGTTCGGTTACTCCGCCGAGGACCTGACCAAGGTCATGATCCCGATGATGACGAACGGGAAGGAGCCCGTGGGCTCGGCGGGATACGATACCGCCCTGCCGGTCATGACCGACACCCATCAGAGGCTGTTCAACTACTTCCGTCAGTCGTTCGCACAGGTCACCAACCCTCCCATCGATCCCATCAGGGAGGAGCTGGTCATGTCCCTCACGGGTTACATCGGTTCCATCCACCAGAACATGCTGATGCCCTCGCCCGCCAACTGCAAGATCGTCAAGGTCAGGCACCCCATCATAACCAACAGGGAGCTGGACCTCCTCAAGAACCTGAAGTACAGAGGGTTCAGGACGGTGGTCATACCCATCCTGTTCACGAAGGACGAGACCCTGGAGGAGGCGTTGGACAGGATATGCCGTCAGGCGGTCTCCGCCGTCGAGGACGGAGGTTCGTACATCATTCTGTCGGACAGAGGGGTGGATGCGGACCACATACCCATCCCGTCCGTATTGGCCGTGTCCGCGGTGCACCAGCACCTCGTGACCAACAAGCTCCGTCTCCAGACCGGCATAATCGTGGAATCCGGAGAGCCCAGGGAGGTCATGCACTTCGCCCTGCTGTTCGGATACGGTGCGAACGTCATCAACCCCTACCTCGCGTTCGCCCTGATCGAGAGGTCCGTCAACGAGGACCCGGAGATCAGACTGGATGTGGACACCGCGGAGCAGCTGGGCGTCAAAAATGCCGCTCCCCTGTCCAACAAGATCGTGGGCGGCCAGTTCAAGGTGGATCAGGCCGTCATCGCCGGCTGCTCCGGCGGCACCTACCAGAACCTGGCCCGAGCTGCTGAGATCCTGAAGGGCGCCCCCGTGGGCTCCGATTCCTTCTGGCTGTCCTGCTACCCCGGCTCCATGCCC
>JBJEZZ010000024.1:0-17190 GCA_051887655.1 Candidatus Methanomethylophilaceae archaeon
GGTTATCATCATCGACGATCTGGGTCTGCTGATCAGCAACAACGACCTGAATTCGGTCATCACTTTCATCTATCAGATCTACAAAGGTGCCGGCAACAAGTTCACGCTGGCCGTTTCGGTCAAGGAATCCATACTCACGGAGAAGGACAAGCTGCTTCTCCACAGGTACATGGAGACGTACAAACCCGATGAAGACGAGTCAAAAGGAGACTATGCAAATGACAGGGAAGATTGAGAAGGTATGGGCAAGAGAGGTACTCGATTCCAGGGGCAACCCCACCGTCGAGGCGGAGGTCACCGTCATGGGACACCGCATCACCGCCATCGCACCCTCCGGTGCATCCACCGGCTCGTGGGAGGCCCACGAGCTCAGGGATGGAGGGGCCAGGTTCGGAGGCAAGGGTGTCGCCACCGCCGTGGAGAACGTCAGGACCGAGATCGCGAAGGCGATCGTGGGCATGGATCCCACCGACCAGGAGTCCGTCGACCTCGCCATGATCGAGCTCGACGGTACGCCCAACAAGAAGAGGCTCGGTGCCAACGCCATCATCGCCACGTCCCTCGCCGTGGCACAGGCCGGTGCGGCCGTCAAAGGCGTCCCGCTGTACCAGCACATCGGTACGGTCGGTGTCACCCTGCCCGTTCCCATGCTCAACATCATCAACGGAGGGAAGCACGCGGGAGGCAACCTGAAGATCCAGGAGTTCATGATCATCCCCGCCGGGGCCAAGAGCTTCTCCGAGTGCCTCAGGATGTCCTCCGAGGTCTACATGTCCCTCAAGTCCATGCTCAAGAAGAAGTACGGCGTAGGGGCCATCAACCTCGGCGACGAGGGAGGATTCGCCCCTCCCCTCGATACCGCCGCGGAGGCCATGGAGACCATCGTGTCCGCCGTCTCCGACGCGGGTTACGTCCCCGGGAAGGACGTCTTCCTGGCATTGGATGCGGCCTCCAGCGAGTTCTACGACGACGGCGTGTACGACGTCGACGGGATGAAACTGTCCGCCCCCGAGCTGGCGGACCATTACAGCTCGCTCGCATCCCAGTTCCCCCTCATCAGCATCGAGGACCCCTTCTTCGAGGACGATTTCGAGACCACACGCATGCTGACCGAGAAGATCGGTTCTAAGGTGCAGATCGTCGGGGACGACCTGTTCGTCACCAACACAGAGCGTCTCTCCAGGGGTATCGAGGCAGGTGCCGCGAACGCGCTGCTCCTCAAGGTCAACCAGATCGGTACCGTCACGGAGGCTGGAAGGGCCGCTGACATGAGCTTCGGCAACGGATACAACGTGGTCGTGTCCCACAGGTCCGGAGAGTCCGAGGACGTCTCCATCGCCGACCTCTCCGTCGGATGGGGATCCGGACAGATCAAGACCGGTGCCCCCGCACGCGGAGAGCGTACCGCCAAGTACAACCGTCTCCTCAGGATCGAGGAGGAGCTCGGCTCCAAGGCGGTCTTCCCCGGCATCAAGGCGTTCAGACGCTGAAATTGGCTGGCCGGACCCGCCTCCGGTGTCTGGGAGGCGGGTCCGGATATACGTTTTAGGACCCCTCTGTTTCCTGTGGAAACGTCCCTCATGGATGCTTTACCGAACCCATATTTATATCGCAGACGGCGCGATAAATAAGAATATCCGATATTATACTCCAACGTACTATATTGTACATTTTACTTGCCATTTCCACTGTAACAATATCAAAAAATCGATGAAAACCGTTATTATTTCGGTCATGATAGCAGTGTTAAGAGTAGCTTTATATTGCTTATTCGACATAGAGTCCGGTGCTGAAACGGGCTCTAACCCTTCTTCCGAAAGTGACGGTTTCTGCCTGTGATTTGCACGAAGTGATATGATGCATTCGAGCTATGGTTACGGGGGAGGATATGCGTGCTGCAGGCGCCTGGACATGGGTCCCGTCAGCATGAAGAAAGTGTACTGCCCCTGCGGATGCATCGTGGATCTCGACAAATCGTACTTCGAAAGGAGGCTCACACTCGGCAAGGACCCCGAATGTGTCCACTGCCGCAACATCCGCATCTCCCGCGAGATCGACGAGCTCAACGCCCACTTCGACGGCATCGAGACCGACGAGGACGGCCTCCTCTCCGATTCGTTCTGACGTCATCCTTCTGCGTTCCCGTATAGGTGAATGCCAAATACGGCCATGTGCATCATGGTATCATGAAGATCGTAATCGTATCGGGACTTTTGGGCGTGGGTAAGACCTCGGTGATCCTGAAGATGCTCGATCCCCTCATGGGTACCGGTTCCAAGGTCGCCGTGATCGAGAATGATTTCGGCGCCATGGGCGTGGACAGCGAGGTCCTGGAGAGGAACGGCATGAAGGTCCGCGACCTCAAGGGCGGTTGCATCTGCTGCACCATGCAGGGGAGTCTCATGGACAGCCTCGTATCCCTGAAGAAGGAGTTCGCCACCGAGATCGTGGTCATCGAGCCTACGGGCATCGCGGATCCCGAATTCATCGTGGAGTCCGTACGTGCCTTCCCGGGCATAGATCTGGAAGGGGTGCACGTATCCGTCGTCGTGGATTGCGAGAGGTTCCTCAAGGTCCGCAGGATGTTCGAGCGCCCCCTCAAGAACCAGATGAAGCTGGCGGAGGTCGTCATGCTCAACAAGATCGACACCGTGACCGAGGACGATCTGTCGGAGATCGAGGAGGCCGTGCGCGGTCTCGGTTATTCCGGGCCGCTGTTCCGCATCCGCGGGGACACCGGCGAAGGCATCCCGGATGCCGTTGCGGAGATGCATATATGACCCGCGATACGGAGATGATACCCGCGATAGCCGTCGCGGAGCTCCACGGGGACATGGGCGGTTCCGATGCCGATACGGCCAACGCCGCCATGATATCGTTCCTTTCGGAGATCTCGAAGGGATGCGGCAGGATAGAGGGCGCGGTGATAGGCCACAACAAGGCCAACTTCACCTGCGGCGACGATCTCCTGTCCATCAGCTGTACCACCGAGGATGGCAACGTGCGCACCAAGTGCGTGTTCTCGTCATCGGTCGGAAGATATGACGGGGTGGTCAACGTCATTGTCTACGGGACGTCCTACGGGGTCCTGAAGGGCCTGATCGAGGGATGCGCGCACCAATGCCTCCCGGGATGCTCGGTGCGCGTGGAGTCCGACGGAGGATGCGACGATCCCGAGTGCAACGACCCCGACTGCAGGGACCCGGACCACAGGCGCGGCGTGATAAGGATAGAGGGTTTGTGATAACATGGATTTCGCAGATGTGATAAGGAAGAGATATTCGGTCAGGAAGTACGAGGGTACTCCCCTCACCCCTTCGCAGATGGACAGCATCCTCATGGCCGGGAACATAGCCCCCACCGCCAAGGACGTACAGCCCCAGAGGATCTATGCGATCGAGAGCAGGGAGGCCATGGGCAGGCTCGCCGAGGCCATAGGCAGCATGACATACGGCGCGCCGAACGCGTTCATAATATGTGCCGATATGGACGAGGCCTTCGTATCCTCGCTCGACGGGAGATGCTTCGCGGAGACGGATGCCACTATCGTCACCGCTCACATGATGCTCGCGGCCGCGGACATCGGTATAGGGACGTGTTGGATCGGATACTTCGATCCGGAGAAGGTCCGCAAGGCGTTCGACATCCCTGAGAACGAGAGGATCTACCACACACTCATCGCGGGTGTCCCTGCGGAGGATTCCGTTCCCGGGCCGATGCACGCGAAGAGGAAACAGCTCACCTCGACGGTGCGCATCCTCTGATACATCCTCCTTTCCGAAGGGTGTATCCTTTGGGAGCGGACGGATGTCCGCTCCCGGATGTCCTTACGGGGCCTCCGGCCCCGGTCACTCCTTCGGAGTCTCCGTCTTCTCGGAGGACTTCTTCTTCCTGCTCTCGCAGTTCATGTTGATGCATTCGGAGTAGGAACCCAATCCTATGACCGGTGCACCGCACACCTGACACACCTCGCCGGTGGGCGTGATGGTGCCCTTGGGTCTGAGAGGGTACGTCTGGTTGCAGGCGGGCCAGTTGGAACAGCCGGCGAAACGCTTCCCTGCCTTGGAGAATAGTATGCGTATCTCCCCTTCTCCGCAGGTCGGGCACTTCCCGAGCGTGGACTTCGAGGTGTTGCTACTGCACTTGGGGTCTATGCATTGGATCTGCGGAGGGTTGCCCTTCCTGATGACCTTCAGCTGGGGGAGTCCGCAGACGGGACAGGTGGTCTCCTGCGTCTGTATCATGGCCCCTCTCGGGAGGGGGTATGCGCAGGTGCACTCCGGATATCCGTCGCAGCCGATGAAGTTCCCGTTCTTGGAACGTTTGATGGTCATGTTGTTGCCGCACTTGGGACAGATGCCTATGTGCTGCTGGGAGCGAAGGGCGGTCCTGATCTCCTCCCCGATGACCTTGCTGTTGTCGGAGATCTCGGATGCGGCCTTGTGCAGCATCTCCTGCGATTCGGACACCACGCTGTCCAGGGTCCTCTCGCCGCTGGTGATCTTGAGCATGTCCTGTTCGAGCCTCGCGGTCATGCCGGGCTCGGCGATCCCTCCTCCGTGGAGCTCCAGGGATTTCGTGAGTGCGATACCGCTGGCAGTGGGGATCATGTGGTTGCCCTGCACGTAGTTCCTGGAGAACAGCTTGCTGATGATGTCGTGTCTCGTGGACTTGGTACCGAGGCTGAGACGGTCCATCTCCTGGATCAGGGAACCCTGGTTGTACCTGTACGGGGGCCTGGTCTCCTCGTCGATGAGGCTCATGGAGCGGATGTCGATCGGCTTCCCGACCTCCAGCTTGGGGATGCGGACGTCCTTGTTGGTCATGTACTTCTCGTAGTACTTCTTCCAGCCCTTCTCCTTGGTCACGTGTCCCGCGGCCTTGAATCTCTCGCCGGCGACATCGATCTCCACGTCGGAGATCTCCGCCTTCGCGTTGGTGGAGACGGTCGCGAGGAAGCGTCTGACGATGAGCTCGTACAGCTTCCACTTGTCCCCCTTGAGCTTGTCCGAGGTGGCGCCGGATGTGGGATAGATCGGCGGGTGGTCCGTCGTCCTCCTCTTGCCCCTCGAGGGGATGATGCTCTCCTGCGCGAGGATCTCCTCCACCTCCTTCTTGAAATCGGATTCCCTGAGCTTCTCGAGGACGGCCCTCAGGCTCAGGCTCTTGGGATACTCGGTGTTCTCCGTACGGGGGTACGAGATGTATCCTCCGGTGTACAGGTCCTCCGCGAGCTTCATGGCCGCCGCGGGAGGTATGCCGATCTTGTTGGCCTCCACCTGGAGCTGTGTGGTGTCGAACGGGGCGGGCTTGTATTCCTCCTTCATGGACGTCTCGTAGGAGATGACGGTACCCTTCTTGACCTCGCTGCACCTGCCGTAGACGGCATCCGCGACGTCCTTCTCCCAGAATGGGTTGGAGACGTGGTTGCCCTCGAACGCGAGCATACCGAACCTGCCGGACACCTTCCAGTACGGCACCGGTATGAACTTCTCGATCTCCTCGTGCCTGTCCACCAGGAGCTTGAGCGTGGGACTCTGCACCCTTCCGACGGACATGAAGTTCTTCCCTACCTGTCCGGAGGACAGGGAGATGAGCCTCGTCAGCACCGCACCCCAGGAGAGGTCCACGATCTGCCTAGCCTCCGCCGCCTGTGCGAGCCTCTCGTCGGGAAGCGTGAGCGTCTCGAACGCCGCCTCGACCTCTCCCTTGGTGAGCGCGCTGAAACGTGCCCTCTTGACCTTGGACATGTCGGCCTCGGCACACTTCACGGTCTCCATACCGATGAGCTCTCCCTCCCTGTCGAAATCGGTGGCGATGATGATCTCGTCGGCATCCTGCATGAGGCTCTTGATGGTGTTCAGAATGCTCTTCACGCGCACGGTCTTGACCTGCGGCGCGTACACGAGGTCTACGGGGGAACTGGCGCTCCAGTCGTTGAACTCCTCCGGATAGTCTAGTTCGATGATGTGTCCCCTGAGGCTGACCACATCGTAATCGTCCCCGTCGTGAACGAATGAGATGACGGTGACGCCGCTGGTGGTCTTGGATGATGACTTCCCGTTCGAGAGGATGGCGGATATCCTCCTTGCGGCGTTCGCCTTCTCGGTGATTACTAGTTTTCTCATTGCGCGTGTATTTCTTTAGATTTTAATATATTATCGCATCCAGACATACGGCGCGATCGGCCGTCGGAGGGAAATGTTTTTCAATGGCACAACATCCGCCATATCATGTGGGACGGTCTGACCACTGCATTGGATGCCGCAGTCGAGTCCATGGTATCGGGCAAGGATGTGGCCGTGGCGTTCTCCGGAGGGTTGGACAGCGGTATCATCGCTGCGCTTACCAAACGTTATGCAAGATCTGCGAAACTGTACACCGTGGGAGCCGAAGGCTCATACGACGTGGCGGCCGCGAAGGAGATGGCCGCGCTCCTGGGTATGGAATGGGAGCACATCGTGATGGACGAGGAGAACCTGGAGGCGGGCCTGAGGGACGCCATATCCGTGACCGGGACGGTCGATCCCGTGGTGCTGTCGTTCGAGGTCCCGCTGATGTACATACTGCCGTACATCGGGGAACCTGCCGTCATCGGAGGACAGGGCGCGGACGAGATATTCTACGGATACTCCAAGTATCTGGGTCTGTCGGAGGACGAGCTCAGGGCCGCCGCATCCGAGGACATGGACAGATTGGAGAACGTGACCCGTGTCCACGAATCCCGCATGGCGGAACGCTACGGGAAGGAGATCCTGTACCCATATCTGGATGAGGGCGTCATGGAGGAGGTCTCCGGGATCCCCTTCGGGACGATCCGCCCCACCGAGGACGGCCGCAAGATGCCCCTCCGCGACTGTGCCAGACAGTTGGGATATCCTGAGATCGCGGACAAGCCTAAGAAGGCCGCCCAGTACGGTACCGGTGCGATGAACATGATGAAGCGCATGGCCAAGGCACGTTCGATGACGGTCGGGGAATACATCCTGTCTCTGAAGGACGGCGGATCGAGTGAGTGATTTCGACAAGGATGCCGTCATCGACTGGCTCAACAACCTGTCAAGACTGGGCATAAGGCTCGGTCTCAAGAACATAACCGAACTGCTGGACCGTATCGGCAACCCGCAGGACAGCTTCAAGGCGATACATGTGGCGGGATCCGACGGAAAGGGGTCCACATGCGCATATCTGTACTCCATGCTGAGGGCCGCGGGCATCAGCGTCGGGATGTACTCCTCGCCGCAGATCCTGGACTTCAACGAGCGCATATCCGTCGACGGGAACGACATCACGGACGAGGAGTTCCTGCTGCTGGCACATGAGGTGATGGTGGTGGTGGAGTTCATGAAGGAGGACGGTTACGACTGTACGTTCTTCGAATCCACCACCGCATTGGCGTTCCTCTACTTCCAGAGGAAGAACGTGGAGTACGCGGTCATCGAGGTGGGGATGGGCGGGAGGTACGACGCCACCAACGTCATACGTCCGGAGGTCAGTGTGATAACCAACATCAGCAGGGAGCACACAGAGTATCTCGGCGACACCATACAGGAGATCGCGAACGAGAAGGCGGGCATCATAAAGAGCGGCATACCCGTGGTCACATGCAACGACGGTGCCGCATTGGACGTGATCTCGTCCGCCGCCGACTCCGCGGGATCCGGATTGACGCGCATATCCGACGTGGACATCATCTCCATGTCCGACAGGGGATCGGTGATCTCGTACCGCGGCGAGAGATACGAACTCGGCATACCTGGATCGTATCAGACGGTGAATGCGGCCATGGCGATCGAGGCCGTGAGGATGATCTCCCGCGCGGACGACGTCATCCCCTTCATCGGGAAGGGTCTGAAGGATGCGGTATGGCACGGACGCATGGAGAAGGTCCCGGACATGCCGATAGTGGTGGACGTCACCCACACGAAGGTCGGGATGGCGGCCCTCTGCGAGGACATACTGCGCATCTACGGGAAGGTCACCACGGTGTTCGGCGTGCTGAGCGACAAGGACCTGGCAGGCATGTCGGAATATGTCGCGAAGATGTCGGAGAACGTCATAGTCACGCAGCCCGATTCCAGGCGCGCGATGCCGGTGGAGGAGGTCAGACGCGTGATGGGTCTCCTCAAGGAGGATGTTACCGTCAAGAAGGATATAGGCAGTGCGATGGAGCATGCCCTGGCGGAAATGAAGGGGAGCATCGTGCTGGTGACGGGATCGTTCAGGATGGCGGAAGGTGCATACAGATGGATGGACAGCAAGTCTGTGAGATATTGGATCTGATGGCAAAGGAATACGATCAGGGATGCTACCCGGGCAGGAACTCCGAGGGTCTTAACCCGGAGTGGCCCGCTGATCCATTCCACGTCCTCATAGCCACCATATTGTCCCAGCGTACGAAGGACGACAACACCAGGAAGGCCTCCGACAATCTGTTCACGCATTACGATTCGGTGGAGGCCATCGCGGATGCCGACGTGGACCATGTGGCGGAGCTCGTCAGACCGGCGGGATTCCCGAAACAGAAGGCGAAGGCGATCGTCGAATGCTGCAGGAAGCTCAGGGACGAATATGGTTCGAAGGTACCCGAGGATACGGAGGAACTCCTGAAACTGCCGATGGTTGGCAGGAAGACCGCGGCATGCGTGCGCTCGTACGCCATGGGCATACAGTCGGTGTGCGTCGATACGCACGTGCACAGGATAGTGAATCTGATGGGTATCGCGAAGACCCGTGACCCGGAGGAGACCGAGTTCAGGCTGATGGAGATCGTCCCCGAGGAGAGGTGGACCGACATCAACCGTTACATCGTGAGACACGGCCAGGTCACATGCATCCCGAATCATATGAGGTGCGGGAGATGCATGGTCTCCGCCTATTGCGAACATTACCGCAACAGCATCAATCGAGTTTCATGACCGACATGATGTGGTCGGCGAAGAGCCTGATGGGATCGATGTCCGTGTTGTCGTAGAGCATCTTGGATCCGACGGGGTCCTCGACCTCGTTGAACACGTACTTCCCGTCATCGATGAGGAAGTCCACGCCGATGAAGTCGGGGTGCAGGTCGTAGATGACCACCTTGAGGTATCTCTCGACCTCCTCGGGAAGGTCCACCAGTTCCGCTTTGGCTCCGAGTGAGTAGTTCGCCCTGAAGTCGTTCTCGTTGGTCCTGAGCATGCATGCGACGATCTCGTCGCCGATGATGTAGACCCTGAGGTCCTTTCCGCGCTCGGACGCGATCTTCTGCATCATGTAGTCCTCGTCGTTGCCGTGGAGGCGGAGCTTGTGGGCCTCCTCGGGGGTGGACACGATCTGCACGTCGTTGCCTCCGTGTCCCATCCTGCTCTTGACGACCGCAGGGAGGGTGATGTTGGAGGGATTGTAGAGCGCACCGTCGAGAACGGGCATGCCGAGATATCTGGCCCAGAAGTGCGCGGCCCACTTGTCGTTGGAGAGCGCGTTGATGCGGCTTCCGTTGAACACCCTGATGTTGTGGGATTCGATGTCCTTGATGAACTTGGTGTCCCTGCTCCTGTTGATGACGAAGGAGGGGAGGTCACGTCTGCTGATCGCATGTTCGGTGACAAGCCTCAGGGTCACCTCGTGCTCCTTCATTATCTCGGTCATTTTGTCGATGAAGAACTGGTTCTTCTCGACGTCCTGCTTATCATATACGATCCATGCGTCATTCATTGTCAATCACCGATACTACGTATCTGATTATGTGGTCTGCGACATTTATCCCTGTGCACATCAGAATGTTCTTCATATGTGCATTTGAGTTGACCTCGCACACGATCGGACCGTCCTCTCCGAAGAGGATGTCGATCCCCGCGAAGTCCAATCCTAGGGCGTCCATGCATTTAACGGCTATATCAACCTCTCTATCATCGGGATGATGATATCCCATCAATCCGCCGTTGGTCACGTTCGCCCGGAAGTCCCCATTGGCCGAGTGGCGGTACATGGATGCGACCGCGGTGCGGCCCACCATGTTGATCCTGATGTCCCTGCCGGAACTGCTCCTGACGAATTCCTGGAGCAGGAAGGGCGTGTCCCCGCGTCTGTCCGCGAATCTGCATATCTCCTCCTCGGTCTCGAACAGGTGCACCTGGAAACCGAACGATCCGCGGCATTCCTTCACAACGAGCGGGAGTCCCAGTTCGGACACCGCGTCATGTATGAACGTCTTGTCGCAGAATCCGCAGGAGGCGTACGTCTTCGGTGCCACGATCGTCCTCGGCGTCCTTATCCCGTGCTTCGCGAGGATGATCCCCGTGAGGGATTTGTCGTCGCAGGCCTCTATGGCGTCCGAGGAGTTGAACACCCGTATCCCGGCGGATTCCAATGCCTTCGCCAGACGGATATCCTTGTCCCAGAAGATCACATAATCCGGTCTGTCCCCGATCAGGGTGACGCCGTTTGCGTCCAATGTGTAACGTACGTCGCAGTTCCTCACCGCTTCCAGGTCCTCTCCCAGCCTTGCGGCGGATTCGCACAGCTGGAGCGCGGGTTCGCGGTTCTTCTCCCAGGAGAGGAAACCGTTGTAGATCACCCATCCTTTCCTGCGGCGGACGTATGCCTTCTGATCGGATCCCATACGTCCTTTGTTAATCTGGTACATAAGAAAAACTTTGCGAGTTGAAATAAAGGGTTAAAGGGGCATCCGCCCCTGTTTTTCAGCCCTCGGTTCACTGCCTTCTCATGAAGAGGAATGCACCGATACCGATCACCGCCACCGCTGCGATGCCTCCGCCGACGAGGAGCATGTTGATGCCCCCGTCGCTTCCGCCGTCGCCGCCTGACTTGATGACGGGTGCGAACGCATCGTTGACCTCGAAGCTGTAGGACGAACATGCCGCGATCGGGATGGTGACCTTTCCGTCCGCACCGACTGTGGCCGTTCCGGACACGAGGTCCTTGCGGACCTCGCTGCCGTCGTTGTAGATGTGGTACACCTTCAGGACGGTACCGGCATCGAAGGACGAGCCCATGTCGATGGTGACGCTGGTCCCTGCAGGCAGGTCCCCGCTGTGCATGAAGTCGATGGTGACCACGGAACCTTCCTTGGTGGCGCTGTATCCGAGTTTGACATCTCCTCCGGCTCCGGCGTTGTTCCCTTTGAAGTTCCATACGATGGATCCGACAGCATCGCCGTCGTTGCCGACCTCTATGTGGACGTTATCCTTCCCTGCGAGCTTCTCCGCATCGAACGAGGCGTTGCCGTCGACGATCGCGAATATCTCGTCCGCGATGTCATCATCCATTGATTCGTAGATCTCCTTGATGGACGTCTTCTTGTCTGCGAACAGAGGGATCAGTTTCATATCGCATGTGATCATGTCGACGGCATCGGGACCTTCGAACTCGGTGTACCATTCATCCTCGTCATCGTCATATATGCACGCGAACCATCCGATGAAGACCTTGCCTTCGGGAGCGTTCATGTATGCCTTGACATCGTCGGTGATCTCCGCCGAATCTCCGAATCTGACGGTCTTCTTAATGGCCTTGGAGGGATCTTCGATGGATTTGAGATCGGGGTAGAATTCGACGGTGAACTCCTTGTCGGAGATCTCGGACATGCATTTGCTCAGGACATCGGACGCGGACTGCCTGATGACATCGACCTCGCTGTCGCTGAGTGCGATACCGTCATCGCCGAATATGAATTCGAACACCTTGTTGATGGCGGGGAGGTACGGTTCGACCTTGGCCGGATCTATCTTTCCGTCGGTCAGGATCTCATCGGGAAGCTTTTCGATTATGGACTCATTGTCGCCTATGATCCCGGAGATGAAGCTGACGAGGGTCAGGTCGATCTCCTTGACGGATGCGAGCACGGAGAGGACGGTCTCCACCGTCTTCTCGTTGAGCGCGGTCTCCACACTGTTGAGCTTCTCTATGCTGAAGAACACATTCTCGTCGTCATCGCCGAATCCGTACACGATCCCTGTCGCCTGGATCATGGTGACGCCGTCGGCATCGAAGGACAGGAGGTCCACGTACGCGTTATTGGTCATTCCGTCCGAGACGTCCTTGGTGTAGAACACCTTCTCCTCGTTGACGGTCCTGGAGTAGATATCCCTCAGGCTGTAGTTCGCGGAAAGGTAGACTCCGAGCGTACCGTCCACCGATTCGATGGCACCGGTGGCGTTGTTGACGGATACGGTGGCATCCACGGATGCGCCGAGGTTCACATCGGCACTGACGTTGGCGTCTATCTTCTTGTTCTCTTCGATCTTGTTGGGGTTGTCCTCGATGTACTCCTTCACGCTGAAATGGTCTATGTCGGGAGGGACCTCGATGTATTTGGCGAATGTGACCGTCGCATTGAGACGTACCATCGCGTCGGCGTCCGCCGTACCGGTGAGCCTGTACGTGTTGACCTCGTCCGTCACGGAGACTATGGAGAGTGCCAGACCTGCTTTGGCATTGATATCGAGTTCGAGTGCAAGGTCCTCCACCTCCTCGTAATCGCCTCCGATCTTCATCTTGTTCTCGATGAATCCTTTGATGAACCCCTCGATATCGATGGGCACTTCGGGGCTGACCGCTTCGTTTATCAGATTATATACGTCCTCTTTGCCGATGTCGATCAACAACCCGTAGGAGTCCCCCGCCTTGAGGGCGAAGGTGTCCTCCGGGTCGGGTTCTTCCGCCGCGGCGAACGGCGCCGCGCATACGGATGTGATCATTACAGCAATAATTAACGCAGAGAGCAACTTGCTGTTCATATTCCATCTCCTTCGAATAGGTTTTACACTTAACACATCTTCATTATTATTTAAATTTTTATCACTATGTCAAATAATAACACGCCTAACATTACGACTCGTATTACGGGTCGGACGGCGTGTTTTATTAGTTCGGTCCCCTATAACCGCATCATGCACGAGGTCTCGGTGATCTCCAATATGGTGGATGCGATTCTCCGCGAATTGGAGAATTACAATGTGGAAAAGGTCGAAACGGTGAACATCCTCATTGGGGACCTCACCAGTCTGGGCGACGAACAGTTGGAGTTCGCATACGAGATCGTGACAAGAGGTACGGTCCTGGAGGGTTCCAGTATCGTGATAGAACATGAGAGGGTCGCTGTGAGGTGCAGGGAGTGCGGCTACGAGGGTCCGGCGGAGAATCTGGAATCGGACTTCTTCGATCACTCCATACCCGTGATAGCATGTCCGAGATGCGGAGGCGGTGTGGAGATCACCGCGGGTCAGGCATGCCGCGTACGCGACCTCAGTATCGTAGAGGCGGAACAATGTACAAACTAAGAGATGAGGCTACGGCGTCCAAGATCCTTTCCAAGATCAAGGCCATGGATGTCGACTACAGATTCATGCACGTCTGCGGTACGCACCAGGACACGATGGTCAGGTTCGGCCTCGACACCATGCTCAGGGATGTGGGTGTCGAGATCAAACAGGGCCCGGGATGTCCGGTGTGCGTCACCACCAGCAGGGAGATCGCGGACGCAATCACGCTGGCGAGGTCCGGTATCACCGTCTGCGCGTTCGGCGACATGATGAGGGTCCCCACCACCATCGGTACGCTCAACGATGCCAAGGCGGACGGATGCGACGTCAGGATCGTGTATTCCATAGAGGACGCCGTGAGGATGGCGAGGGAGCAGGAGAAACCCCTGGTGTTCGTATCGGTCGGTTTCGAGACCACGGCACCCTCCACCGCGGTGCCCCTGCAGCACGACCTCCCCGAGAACTTCAGCATCTACAGCTGTCACAGGATCTGCCCGCCCATCCTCGAAGCGATATTCACCATGGGCGAGACCAAGGTCCAGGGACTCATCGATCCCGGACACGTCGCGGTCATCACCGGTTACGGTATATTCGAACCCCTCGCGAAGGATTGGAACATGCCCCAGGTCATCTCCGGGTTCGAACCCCTCGACATGCTCATGAGCGTGTACATGCTGTGCAAGCAGGTCAAGGAGGGACGTGCGGAGGTGGAGAACGAGTACACCCGTCTCGTCAAGCCCGAGGGCAACCCGAGGGCCAGGAAGCTCATCGAGGACACCTTCGTACCGGTGGACCGTGCATGGAGAGGGTTCCCCGTCATCAAGAAGAGTGCGCTGGCACTGAAGGACAAGTATGCATACTGCGACGCCACCAAGGTACACGAGGACATCCTCGCCAACACCCCCGAGGTGGAACCCGAGGCCAAGGGATGCAGGTGCGGGGACGTCCTCAGAGGACTCATCGATTCCGAGCAGTGTCCCATGTTCGGCAGGGCATGCAAGCCCATGAGCCCAATGGGTCCGTGCATGGTGTCCCAGGAAGGGGGATGCAACATCGCATTCCGCTTCTCGGGGAAGAGGGTATGATATCATGGCCGACGACATCCCCGTCATGAACGGCGGTCCCTGTCCCGGATCCGCACAGCCCGTGGGTTACCAGAAGAAGGAAGGCGAGAGATACGTGCTGGTGATCACCAACGATTCGCAGGTGTTCACCACGAAGAGGTGGGTCAGTGCCGGGGAGATGTTCGCGGGGAGGATGACCGAGGTCAAGAACCTGGTCGGATCCCTTTCCGAGGTGTCCACGGTATCGTTCGGCATCATCTCCGGGAAGTACGGTTTCGTACCCTCCAACTACGTGGTCATGCCGTACGACAACGTTCCGGAATGCAGGGAGGACTACGAGGAACTGCAGGAGCGCACGGACTATGCGGGCAAGATCGAGTTCGTCACGCGCGGATTCTTCGATCGTATCGTGGTATGCGTTCCAAAGGACATGTTCGCCATAATAAAGGACTCGCTCCCGGACGGGAAGGTCATCGCGGTCACCAACCCCTGTTACGAGGAGGAATGTGCCAGGCGCGGATGGACGTACCTGCACCGCAACGGCGCGAGGGTGGGGAACGAGAATGCGAGGAGGATCAGGGAGATCGTGGAATCCCTCTGATTCATCTCCTTTTCATCCCTTTTATCATCGTCTTGGTGTCCGCATCGGCACGGTAGGATTCCGTTATCTTCTGCAGGGTCTTGTTGAACGTGAAATCATCGAGATCGCAGTCCTTCAGGGCGGAGAGCGTCCTCTCCGGGAACCTCAGGTAGCATTCCGCCAACCCCCACGCGACACCCATCTTCAGGTAGTATCCGTCGTGCCTCACGCGCATGAACTCGTCGATGATGCGGTCGATGTGCTCCTCATCGATCATCCTCATCATGGTGACGACTGCGAACCTCTTCTCATACTCGCCGGGTCTGTCGATGTATTCCAGCGCCAGATCCCACAGCGCCTCCCGGTCCTTCTCCCTCCTGATCACCAGCGAGTCGCATACGGCCCAGTTGTCTATCTGTTCGATGTGCTCCCTCAGGTACGAGATGCGTTCGTCCGTTTCCATGGGTGCATCGGCGATGACCAGTCCGCGGAGGAGCTTCTCCTCCTGCATGTACGGTCCGGGTTCATCGAGGAACGCCCTCCAATCCCCTTTCAGGACCTCCTTCGCGATCCTTCTGAGGATAGGCATGCGCACGCCGATGATGGATCCGCATCCGGGGGTGAGCTTCGAGTTGAATTCGCGGTACCCCTCGTCGGCCTCGGCATACAGCCTCTCCCTGATCTCCATGTTCCGCGGATATGGTGTGAAGGATAATATCCTTTGACATCCTGGTGATAGCGATGATAATATGTGCCAGCAGGCGGACCGACATCTGCGCGTTCCATTCCGGATGGTTCATGGGGCGCATCCGTGCGGGATACGTGCTCGTACGCAATCCCGCATACCGCAGACTGGTCACGAAGGTCCCTCTGGATCCGGATTCAGTGGATCACATCGATTTCATCACCAAGAACGCCTCGCCGATGCTGGAACATCTGCGTTCCCTGCAATCGGAATATTCGCTTTCCTTCCAATATACGATCACCCCTTACGGCAGGGACCTGGAACCCAACGTCCCTTCCGTGGAGGATTCCGTATCCGTCTTCAGGAAGGTATCGGACATCATAGGCAGCGACCGTATTCTGTGGAGATACGATCCGATGGTCATCACCGGAAGATACGACGTATCCAGACACATATCCGATTTCGGGAGGATGTGCTCCATGCTGGAAGGGTACACGGAAAGATGCGTGACATCCTTCGTGAAGAGGTACGACAAGACAGAGGATGCGATGTGCGCGCTCGGGATCACCGTGCCCGATCCCGCCGTCCGGAAGAGCATGGTCTCGGAGATGTCCGACATAGCCGCCGATCACGGGATGGTGCTGTCATACTGCTGTCCGGAGGACGGTATCGCCGGGACGCCGTGTCTGGATCCCGGGGCGCTCAGGAGATGGGGCGTACCGTACACCATGCCGTCCGTGCCGAACCGTAGTGGGTGTGGATGCGCATATTCCGTGGACATCGGCGACTACGACACGTGCATGCACGATTGCGCCTACTGTTACGCGAACGGTCCGGACAGGAGGGGCCGTTCCGGAAGGGTGTACTCCGAGGACGGCGAGATGCTCTGCGGCGGACTGACCGACGGCGACATCCTGAAGGACACGGGGCCGTCGGTACAGACCCGTCTCTTCCGATGCGGACGTTTGCGGGGGAGGCAGGATTGATAATGTGTGTGGGTGTTTAGCAACCGCATTATTAACAGCTGTCAAAGGTTCATATACGGATACGCATCTTTCGAGGTCATGTCTCTGAAAGGATTGTTATGCAGCAGCGCATTCATGATGAGCTTTGCGGTAATCATATCTCTCATCACCAACTTCACAGGGATATTCCCCGGGGACGTATTGGATGCTTCGCTGCGTTCCAATATCACCATCTTCTGTCTTGCCGTTATGCTCACGCTGTCATTCTCGAGGATACCGTATAACGACCTGAATCCGATAAAGCATTCGTCCTCCGTGATCAGGGCGATAATCCTCGGACTGGTCGTGGCCTCCGTCGTCCCTCTCGCGGGATACTTCATACTCGCGGGGACCGAATGGGCGGACTACGCCAAAGGTCTTGTATTCATCGCGGCCACACCGTTCGCGGCCTCGGTGGGTCCCCTCTCGTACATCCTCAGAGGTGATTTCGAGCACGCGCTCAGGTCCACCGTCATCATCTACATTCTGGCACTGGCCTGGATCCCGTTCATCATCTGGATATGTCTCGGCGAGTCCGTCGATATGATGAACGTCCTCATCACCGTGCTGGAGATCATCGGACTCCCGCTGA
>JBJEZZ010000025.1:0-16437 GCA_051887655.1 Candidatus Methanomethylophilaceae archaeon
TGCCAGCGAATGCATCAGGGCGGCCGCCCTGCCCGACTACATCGGTGCGTTCCCTTGGGTCTCCCTGGTGGTCCTGGTGGTGTTCGGCATCGTGTTCTTCGCCGTGGACTACTACCTGCTGAAGACTCGCAAGGTGTGAAACATATTACGGGGGAATATCCCCCTCATCCTTTTTCGATGCCATGTCCCTGCGGGAACATGTCTAAATCCGTTCCGATCTCGGACACCTTATCGCAGCGCTTCAGGATGTCCGCCAATCCGGGATCTGGATCGGCATCGTTGTTCCGGTAATCAGTCTCGCCGTACTCCGGTCTGACCTCATATGCCAGGATCTCCCCGTCGAGAGAGAATTCGGCATGTATGTCCCCCGTATTGCCTCTGGCATCCACCCTTATCCATCTGCCGATCTCCTCGATGTATATCGTGTTCAGAGCATGTATCAGATATCCCTGACTGTCATCGTCCGCCCCGGTGAGACGTTGGTAACTGAGACCGGAAGGTATCCCCTCCGCCCTGAGCAGGGCCGCGAGGAGACAGGATTTGGTCCAACATATGCCGGTGCCGTTGACGAGTACGTCCCCGGCGCTGCGTGACAGCGTCTCCGTCCCGATGTCCATGGAATGCGGTATCCCGTCCCTGACGAAGACGTACGCTCTCATGGCGTAATCCAGCTTGGACCCGGAGACGGATGCGATGGCAGTCGCCCTCGCCCTGACAGCCGGATGGTTGTAATCTATGGACTCCGTCTCGCCCAGATACCGTTCGTACATAATAGAGAAAGAAGGGGCGCACGGCCCCGTTTGATTCAGAACTTCTCGCCGGTGATGCGCTCGTACATGTCCGCGTAGAGCTTGGCCACCTGATCGATGACCTCCTGGGGGAGCGCGGGGATGTCGGGCTCGGGGAGTCCCTTCTCGCGTGCCTCGCTGAGTGCGGCATGGTATCCGGTACTGCGGTAGTACTGCCTCACGAGCTCCTTGGAAAGTTCCTCGGTCTTTCCGGCTGCGTAATCGGCCGCATCCCACCAGCGGTCCTCGTCGAGGGTACCGAAGGTGTCGATGAGCATGAGGTTGCGGTTCTCGTCGTAACCGAACTCCTTCTTTCCGTCGCAGTGGATGAGTCCGCGCTTCGCGGCCTCCTCTGCGATTATGGCATCCACCTTGAGGACGGTGTCCTGGATCTCCTTGTAGTCCGCATCGGACAGTCCCGCGATGTCCTTGGCCTCGGCGTCGTCAAGCTCGCGGTCGTGCGCCTCCAGCTTGGTGGTGGCCTCGAGGAACGGACGGGGGAGCTTCTCTCCCTTGACGAGGACGTGACCGGGCTCGAATCCGAGGTCCTCGACCTTGATCTTCCCGGACTTCACACGGTCCACGAGGGATCCGGCGGCGTAGTACCTGCAGATGACCTCGAGGGGGATGAGGTAGTTGGTGGTATCCTCGTGGATCTTGTCGTAATCCTCGATGATGTCGAACCTCTTCACGCGCATCCTGTTGGGAGGGAGGTACTCTCTGAAGTGGCTCTTGATCCCCCTGGAGGCGAGGAGCTCGAACCAGTACTTGGATGTCCTGCAGAGGGACTCTCCCTTGCGGGGGATCTGCGAAGGGATGATCTTATCGAAAACGGATATGTTGTCGGTGAAGACGAACTCGAGGGTGTCGTCATCGACCGCGTAGACCTCTTTCACCTTTCCGGTCCTGATGTGTTCCATGTTCTGGAATCCCGAGGGAGGTATATAACCGACACGATTGTACGCAAGTGTCAGCGTCTGCGGACCGGGTACCTGGTCATCGACATGGTGCGCATATCCACCGACAGGATCTCGTCATCCAGCGCATCGTCCCACCCCAGCAGTACGGATACCGCCTGTTGCGCCTCCAGAGCGCCCATCTCCATCACGTACGGTGCCATGGACGGGTGGGAATCTGACTCCTTCCCCGATTGGTATATGTCCTCCATGCGGAGGGCACCGCCGGGACGGATGACCGCCACTTGTCCGTAGAAGGAATCCACGGCACAATGTACCAGCACCTTCCCCGACGAGGAGCACATATCCGCCAGCAGAAGGCGTGTGCGTATGTTGTCCAGACAGTCCAGGACGATATCCGCATCCGCGAGCACCGATGCGTCGCAGTCCCCGAGGTAACGGCCGATGGCGGTCACCACGCATGACGGGTCCATGGAACGCACCCATGATGCGGCGCTCTCGGCCTTGTTCATGCCGATCCTGCCCGCGTGTATGAACTGACGGTTGAGATTGGATTCGGATACAATATCGCCGTCGATGAGCGTCAGATGTCCGACACCGGCGCACGTGAGCGCCGATATCACCGAAGAACCCAGACCTCCGCAGCCCACGACGACCGCATGGGACGATCCCAAAGTACACTGGCCGTCCTCGCCGACCATCTGTATCTGGCGGTCGTACCTCCGGGACAGATCATCCCTCCAGTACCTTCATTATATCACGGACCATGGCGTCCACGGACTGTCTGCGGACCTCGTCCCTGTCCCCGTGGAAACGGTTGACGGACGTGACCGTGATGTGTCCGTCGGTGGCACATGTGTATACCAACCCGACGGGCTTCTCGGATGTGGCACCGCCCGGACCGGCGATGCCCGTGATGGATCCCGCGATGTCCGATGCATACGCCTTCATGGCACCGACGGCCATCTCCTTCGCACATTCCTCGCTCACAGCCCCGTGCTCCTCGATGGTCGAATGCGACACGCCGAGGATGCGTTCCTTGGCCTCGTTGGAATACGTGACCGCGGAACCCAGGAAATACTCGGACGCACCGGGGACGGAGGTGACCATCTCCGATGCCAGACCACCGGTGCAGGATTCCGCGAAGGCGATCCTCATGCCCCTCTGTCTGAGGATGAGGGACATGTGGAAGATGTCAGTATCTGATATCATCGGATTCCCCGATCTGCCTTATCCTGTCCACGCCGCCGATGTCGTCGATGACCTCGGCGACCCTCTTCGGGACGAGGGACCTCCAGTCCCCGCCGGTGAACATGCGTCTCCTGACCTCGGTACCGGAGAAGTGGTCCCTGTTGTACAGCGGAGATGTCCTGACCTCGTATCCCGCTTCGCGGAACAGACGGCGCGTACCTGGATTGTTGCTGTACACGATGTCGAACGGAGGGCACATGGACGACACCTGTGCGACCCACAGCGCGTACCTGTTCAGGTCCTCCACCGGCACGATGTAGAAGTTCGTGTACCCCTCGGCGCGCAGAGCCTCGGCTATCATGAGATAGCGTTCGCCCGCGGTGAAGGGGTTGCTGTCCATGTGGGACATCTGCGCACTGCCGATCCCCACGGTCACATGGTCGCACTCCTGGAATATCTTCCTGAGCACCTCCATGTGACCGTTGTGGAACGGCTGGAACCTTCCGATGATCAGCGCGTCGTTTCCGGACATGTGGCCCTCATTCCGCCGCTGCGTTGACATCGCCGGCGGGAGGGGCGACGATCACGGTGACCGTCTCCTCCTCGGCGTGTGCCGGCATCGGCGGATCGAGCTTCTCGACGGTGGAACCGTCGGGGTTCAGCACCGCGAGCTTGTCCATGTACTCCTGCTTCTTGGGGCAGTCGACCAGAGCGATCTCCAGAACATCGCGGATGGTCTCCGCGAGGTAGATCTCCATGGTCTCGTAGTACCTGGTCTCGATCATGACGTCCTTGGCGTTGATCTTGGGGATGATCGCCTTGTGTATGCCGGCCTCCGCGGCGGCCTCCAGCTTCGCGGTGATACCGCCGACGGGGAGCACCATCCCGCGGACATTCAGACTTCCGGTCATGGCGAGGTCCTGGTAGATCGGGATCTCGTCGAGTGCGGACAGTATCGCGGTGGTGATGGTGACGGATGCACTGTCGCCCTCGACACCGTCGTAGGTACCGACGAACTGCAGGTGGATGTCCTTCTCGCCGAGCTCGCCCACGGCGAACTTCTTGATGACGGCGGAGATGTTCTCCACGGCCTCCTTCGCTATCTCACCGAGCTTACCGGTGGCGACGATCCCGCCCTTCTTGTTGGGAGATGGTGTGACCTCCGCGACGATGGGCAGGACGATACCGGAGTACTCCGCCATGTTGGAGCTCGCGTTGAGCGCGGCGAGTCCGTTGATCCTTCCGACCGCGGATCCCCTGGTGATGAAGGTCTCGTACGCCTTCAGACCCTCGATGCTGCGGTCGGCGATCTGCTGTTCGAGGGAACGTGCGATCTTCCTCGCGAGGATGACGTCATCACGGCCGACGAGGTTCCTTCCGTCCTGCACGGCCATGTCCCCGGCCACGCGGACGAGTCCTCCCAGCTCCCTGAACCTGAGGGTGAGCTTGCCCTTCCTTCCGGAACGGCGCTGTGCCTCCCTTATGATCTCGGCGGATGCGTACTTGTCGAAGTGGGGGATCTTCCCGTCCTTCCTGACCTCCTGGGCGACGAACCTGATGATGTCGTGACGGTGCTCGTCGGTGTCGTCCATGGTGTTCCTCATGTAGACCTCGTAACCGTATCCCCTGATACGGGACCTGAGCGCGGGGTGCATACCCTGGATCGCATCGAGGTTTCCTGCGCAGACGAGGATGAAGTCCGTGGGTACGGGCTCGCTCTTGACGAGCGCTCCGGAGGAACGCTCGCTCTGACCGGTGATACAGAGCTTCCTCTCCTGCATAGCGGTGAGGAGCGCCTGCTGCGATTCCATCCTGAGGAGGTTGATCTCATCGATGAAGAGGACTCCCTTGTTGGCCTTGTGGATGCATCCTGCCTCCAGCCTGTCGTGCGAGGGGGTCTCGAGACCTCCGGACTGGAAGGGATCGTGCCTGACATCCCCGAGGAGGGCACCGGCGTGGGTACCGGTGGCATCCACGAACGGCGGCATATCGCCCGGCGTGTGTCCGACGAGGAGCTTGGGCACTATGGAGACCTCGTTCTTCTGTCCGGGCGTCCTGTACATCATGAACAGGAAGAACCCTACCAGTATGGCCATCCAGAGGAGGGTGGTGTTACCGGTCCAGATGAAATAGAACAATCCTATGGCGACGACTGCGAGGATGATGTACAGCATGGTGTTGTTCTTCTGGTTCCTCTGTGCGGCCGCGATGGCCTTCTGCTCATCAACGATCTGCTTACCCTTGCCAGCGGGCATCACACGGATCCTGGGCTCATTGAAGTCCTCGGGATTGTGGTAGGACACGACATCCTGGAGCTCCTCCCTGGGGAGGAACTCGACCATGGAGTTCGCCAGCATCGATTTTCCGGTACCGGGCTCTCCTATCAACATGACGTGTCTCTTCTGGGAAGCGGCCTTGCGTATAACATCGACGGCGCGGTCCTGTCCGATCACCCTGTCAGCCATCTGATCGGGGATCTGTATCTCCTCGGTGGATCCGAAGGTCTGACCTTCTATCCATTCGTCGAGGGGACCGGCCAGTCTGACCTGTTCCTTCTTCAGCTTGTCGTCGCTCATCTAGTATACTCCAAGCTTCACTAAATCACCACTGTATATAACCGTTACAGATTATCACCCATAGAGCGCGTACGCGCAAATGTGATCAAAGAACATGAAAATACGACGTACATCCTGCACATACTACGATGTGCCAGAATGTACCGTCCCGCGAAAATGCACCTCCGTCTGCCCGCGATGCCATGAAAAGGCCATTATAATCGCTAGTGCATCCCCCCATGTATGCTGGTAGATGAATTGGACCTGTCCGAGGAGATCAGGCAGGCCCTCGCGGAACAGGGATTCGTGGAACTCCACCCGCCTCAGGCGGAAGCGATCCCGATAGCGCTTTCGGGACGGAACCTGGTGGTGGCCGTCCCGACCGCCAGCGGCAAATCCCTGATAGGATACTGCGCCGCCCTCAAGAGGCTGTTGGAGGAGGGCAGGCGCGTACTGTACATAGTACCACTCAAAGCATTGGCCGCCGAGAAGAGGGACGATTTCGAGAGGTTCTCGTATCTCGGTTTCAAAGTGGGACTCAGCACCGGGGACCTGGATTCCGACGACACGCGCCTCTCGGACTGCGATGTCCTGGTGGCCACGTCCGAGAAGGCGGATTCGCTGATGCGCCACGGCAGCAAATGGATCGAATCCGTGGGACTCACCATATGCGACGAGATCCACATGCTGCATGACCCGGGCAGGGGTCCGACACTCGAGGTCACCCTCACCAAGATGATGCGCAAGAACAGGGACATGCAGGTCATCGCACTGTCCGCCACCATATCCAACGCCGACGAACTGGCACAGTGGATGGATGCGGAACTGGTGAGGAGCGACTGGCGTCCCATAGAGCTGAAGGAAGGTGTCTATCACCGCGGGGAGATAACGTTCAGGAACGGCGACACCCGTCCGATAGCGGAGAAGAAGGAGGAGGTCTGGGCACTGATATCCGATATGGTCCGCGACGGCGGACAGTGTCTCGTGTTCGTCAATTCCAGGCGTTCCACCGAGGCGCTCGCCGTGAGATATTCCAAGGACATGGCCGGATTGGCAGGGATGACACTGTCCGAGGAGGAGATCGACATCCTGGAGGGAGGCGCAGAGACCACCGCAGTCGGAAGGAAGCTCGCATCGTGCGTGAAATGCGGTATCGCATTCCACAACGCGGGATTGGAGTTCAGACAGAGACAGTTCATCGAGAGGGAGTTCAGATCCGGCCGCATCAAATGCATAGTGGCGACGCCCACGTTGGCCGCCGGGATCAACCTTCCCGCAAGGAGGGTGATCATCAGGGACACAGCCCGTTTCGAGGCGGGTTCCGGGAACGCGCCCATCGCCGTCATGGAGATCAAACAGATGTGCGGACGCGCCGGAAGGCCCGGATACGACCCGTACGGAGAGGCCATCCTCATGGCCAAGAGCGAGGAGGATGCGCAGCACCTGATGGAGGACTACATCGAGTGCGACTCCGAGAACATAATGTCCAAACTCGGTAACGAGAAGACCCTGAGGACGCACATACTGGGTCTCATAGCGACCAACGAGGTCTCATCCATAGACGACATCATCGATTTCCTCAGGGACACGTTCTACGGGTGCCAATCCAACCTCTACGGTGTGGAGGGTGCCGTCGAGAACGTGGTGGAGTTCCTTGCGGAGGAGGGCATGATCGCCGACGAGGACGGGGTACTCATGCCTCTGCAGTTCGGAAAGCGCGTATCCGACCTGTACATAGACCCGGAATCCGCGGTCATCCTCAGGGATGCGGTCATGCTGATCAAGGACACCACGGATGACATGATGCTGATGCATGCGGTGGCATACACGCCCGACGTCATGGGTCTGTATCCCAAGAAATCCGACATGGACGCGCTGTTCGATCTTTACGAGAAATATGACGGACGGTTCCTCATGGACGTGCCGGAGGAGAGCGACTATCATTTCGAATACTTCCTCAGCGCCCTGAAGGTCGCCATGATGGCGTCCGAATGGATAGACGAGAGGGAGGAGGACGTCATAACCGCGCAGATGGGCATAGGTCCGGGGGACATACGCAGCCGCGTGGACAGCATGGAATGGCTGACGTACGCCATGATGGAGATAGCCACGATCTGCAGACCTGAGACCGTCAAGAGGATCAGACCTCTGCTCACGCGTCTGAAGTACGGTGTGAGGAACGAGCTCCTGGAACTGGTGCTCCTCAAGGGTGTGGGAAGGTCGAAGGCGAGGACGCTGTACGACAACGGGATACGCAGCAAGGCGGACATCGTCAATGCGGATGCCGGGACCATCGCGGCACTCCCCAGGTTCGGACATGCTCTGGCCAGAAGTCTGAAGGAACAGACCGGGTCGTGGAACGCGGCGCAGGAATATGCGTCCCGCGACATACCTGTACCCGCTCCCGTGAAAGAGGAGAAAAAAGAAAAGACCGTCAAAGAGGCGCCCGTTCCGGAAAAGGGTCCGAAACAGACGAACCTCTTCGACTTCTGAATTCATCCGAGGAGGATCTTCTTCACGGCGTCGACGTCGTTGGCGCACTTGAAGATGGGATCGCTGTTGGCGATGATCGTATCGGGATCCTTGAGTGCGTTACCGGTACAGATGCACACGACGCGCTCGTCCTTGTCGATGATTCCCATCTCGCGGAGCTTCTTCGCACCTGCGACGGATGCCGCGGATGCGGGCTCGACACCGACACCCTCGCGCCTTCCCAGCATCTTCTGGGCGGCGATGATCTCGTCGTCGTTGACAGTGGTGGAGTATCCTCCGGTGTCATAGATCGCCCTGAGCGCCTTCCTTCCGCTGACGGGGTTACCGATACGGATGGCGGTGGCGACGGTCTCGGGGTTCTTCTCGGGTTCGAAATCCGCGGTCTTGCTGGAGAACGCCTTCGCGACGGGGCTTGCTCCCTCGGCCTGGATACCGGTGAGCATGGGGATCTTGTCGATCCATCCGATCTCCTCCAGCTCCTTGACGGCCTTGTACACGGCCCAGATGTTGGCGGCGTTGCCGACGGGGACGATGATCCTGTCAGGCACATCATATTTCAGCTGGTCCATGATCTCGAAGAGGACGGACTTCTGTCCTTCGGGCCTGTAGGGATTGATGGAGTTGAGGAGGTAGAGCTGCTTCTCCTCGGACATCTTCCTTGCGATGGCGAGCGCGTCATCGAAGTTCCCGTCGATGGAGATGACCTTCGCACCGAAGAACATGGCCTGCGCGAGCTTTCCCGCGGCGACCTTTCCGGAGGGGAGGAACACTGCGCAGCTTATGCCTGCCTTGGAGGCGTATGCGGCGAGGGATGCGGAGGTGTTCCCGGTGGAAGCACATCCTACGACCTTGGCGCCGAGCTCGACGGCGTGGGACACACCGACGGTCATTCCCCTGTCCTTGAAGGATCCGGTGGGGTTCGCACCCTCGTACTTCACGTGCATCTCCCTGATACCGAACTCCTTGGAGAGGGCTTTGGTCTCGTAGAGAGGGGTTCCGCCCTCCTTGATGGAGACGCGCTTGTCGTAATCCACGGGGAGGAAGGGAGCGTATCTCCATACTCCGATGGGCTCCTTGTGGAGGTCCTCGGGCTTCATCGCCTTGAGCGGTTCCAGATCCATCTTGACGGTCAGAAGACCGCCGCATCTGGGACAGGTGTTCACGAAGGGATCCTCCACATCGCAACCGCAGTCCCAACATACTACCTTGTGTGCTGCCATATTATAACCTCCTGCAACCGGATCCCCAACCGGTGACCCAAGTGTCGCAGTGCATGTCGTTCTGAGTGTACATCTCCCTGATGGCATCGGCGATCCTGTCGCCGTTACCTTCGGATTTCTTGAAGAAGGAAATTATGCACGGTCCGGAACCTCCGAGGAACGATGCGATGGCACCGTTCTCCATCGCGATCCTCTCCGCATCCTTGAGATGGGGGACGAGGTGCGTCCTTGCAGGTTCGAAGACGGCGTCCCTGACCGACCTTCCGATGAGGTCGATGTCGCCGGTGTGCATCGCGTGGACCATGGACGTGGCGTTACCCACGTGGAATACGAGATCCTTCACCTCCACCATCTTGGGAAGGACCTTCCTGGAATCGGATGTGGCCACCATCACGTCGGGCATGACGACCACGACGCCGAGGTCCTCCGGAGGCTGGATGACCATGACCTCGAAGGGATCGTAGGATTTGATGATGGTGAATCCGCCGAGGATGCAGGGCGCGACGTTGTCGGCGTGGAGACCTCCGGATGTCGTACCCTCGGCCTTCGCGGCACAGAGGACCACATTGGTGGGGGAGAGCTTCTCGCCGGTCATGACGTGTGCGAGATATGCGCCTCCGGCGGCGGATGCTCCGGACGAACCGATACCGCTGCAGGGCCTGATGCCCTTCTTGATCCTGATCTCGATACCGAAATCCGCACCCACCATATCGAGGACGGCCTTGGCCGCGATGGTCACGGAATTCTTCTCGGGTTCGGTGGGGATACCTTCGGCTCCGGGACCGGTGATCTCGGTGATGACGAGACCTTTCTCGATCCTTCTGCCCATGATCGTGTCATAGGGGTTTGTCAATGCCATACCAAATATATCGAAACCGGGTCCGATGTTGGAGATCGTGGCCGGCGCTGCGATGGTGATCCACTCATCCATTTGTCCACTTCCTTGTGCGGGTATATTCCCGTAATTATAATAGTTGCGCGCTTCTAAAACGCGCGCACATCACATGACTGACGCATCGGAGGATATCATACCGCGGTTGTCGGATACCATACTATTTTAACATGATATCCATGCGATGCCTCATGGAGACGGTCAGAGAGAAGATCGCCAGACTCAAGAAGGAGAGGAATGCGATCATCCTAGCACACAATTACGCGGCTGCGGATGTCCAGGATATAGCGGATTATGTAGGGGACTCTCTCGGGTTGTCAATAGAGGCATCCAAGACGGATTCTGACGTCATCGTATTCTGCGGCGTCACCTTCATGGGCGAATCCGCCAAGATCCTGTCCCCCGGCAAGACCGTGCTCATGCCGGTCCCGGATGCGCTGTGCGACATGGCATCCATGTGCTCCTCGGAGAGTCTGGCACAGTGTAAGAAAGAACATCCGGGACACACCGTCGTCGGATACGTGAACACCACGGGCGAGACCAAGACCCAGATGGACATATGCTGTACGTCCGGGAACGCACTGAAGGTGGTCTCCTCGATCGATTCCGACAGGATCCTGTTCGTCCCCGATAAGAACCTGGGGGCATTCATCGCGGAGAGGATCCCCAACAAGGAGATCGTGCTCTGGGACGGATGCTGCCCCATCCACGATTCCATCACCAGGGAGCAGATCCTGGAACTCAAGAGGCTCCACCCCGGCTGCATGTCCATGGCACATCCCGAGTGCAGAAAGGAGGTCCTCGACGAGGTGGACTTCATAGGCTCCACGGAGGCGATGCTCAAGGAGTGCAAGACATCCGACAGGGACGAGTTCATCATCGTCACCGAGGTCGGTATGAAGCACAGACTCGAGAAGGAGTGTCCCGGTAAGAGATTCCACTTCCCCGGGAACGCCGTATGCGAATCCATGAAGAGGGTCACCCCCGAACTCGTCGCATCGTGCCTGGAGAACATGACCGGCGAGATCGTGCTCAGCGACGAGGTTATCAGGAACGCCTATCTGCCGGTCAAGAGGATGACCGAGATCAGATGATCCACCGAAAACGAGATTATCTGAGGCATGATACGGTACATCCGAGGATGCGTCGGATGAAGATAGATTCTAGGCTGATCCGTGATGAACCCTATGAGTGCTGACGACCCCTCACAACATCAATCGAAGGACATGTTGGCATAACGGAAGAACTCCGATAGTTTCATGCCCTCGTTCCAGTTCATGATGTAATTGCCGCTGGGTCCGACCGCCAGTTTGGGCAGCCTGCGCTGCAGGAGTCCCGCGGCCCCCCTGTATTCCAGACCGCACGGTATGCAGAATAGCCTCCACGGATCGCCCTTAACGGAATTCCCGGTCTTCTTCAGCCTCATGGCGTATATCGGCAGTATGCGGGACCTGCTGCATTCGTTCAGCATCCAGTCCGCCTGCTCCCCCAGACGGGGGCTCCTACTGAAGTGGAGCGTGCTGTCCACGGAACTCTTCACCTCTATGGGGAATGAGAAGTCCCATCTCAGGGCGATGAGGTCCACACCGTGGGAACCTGCCGCACGGACGACCATGAACGGTCTGTCCACCATCGAGAGATACCCTTCCTTCTCGTCGTCATCGCAGGTCTTGATGACCTTGTCGATGGTCTTCTTCTCTCCGGAAAGGATGGATTTCAATTCGCGTTCGTACACGTCCCCGTTGGACATCGTTAATGAATCCCGGGATCTGTATATAAAGATGGGATCGGGGGTTGGCCGAATACATCCGAATCGGCCGTACCCAGTCCCGGGAAGTTTTCAAGGCGACAGCCTGGCGGGGTCCCTGGGGAAGAGGATGGCCTCCCTGATGTTGGGAAGGTCGAGCATCTTCACGAGGAGCCTCTCGATACCGATACCCCATCCGCCGTGCGGGGGCATACCGTACTTGAACGCATCGAGATAGAAGGAGAAGTCCTCGGGATCCAATCCCTTCTTCTTCATCCTCTCCACGAGCCTCTCGTACCTGTGCTCCCTCTGGCCTCCGGAGGAGATCTCCTGACCGCGGTAATCGAGGTCGAAGGAGAACGAGTAGGGTGTGCCGTCCTTCTCCATTATGTAGAAGGGCTTCGCCTCCTCCGGGTACTCCGCGATGAAGTAGAGGTCATGACCCTTCGCCATCAAGTGGTCGCCGACGATCTTCTCTCCCTCGGTACCGAGGTCCTCGCCCTCCTTCAGGGGGAGTCCGCCGTCGTTGACGATGCGGATGCACTCGCTGTACGTGAGGATGGGATACGGACGGGAGGGGACGGTGATCTCCTTTCCGAGGAGGGCGAGCTGCTTGGCGCCCTTCTCCTTGAGACCCCTGAGGACATGGTCCACGATCTCCTCGATCATCGCCATGACCTGCTCCTCGTTCTCGATCCAGCTCATCTCTCCGTCGAAGGAGATGAACTCGGTTACGTGGCGGTTGGTGTTGGAGTGCTCGGCACGGAATGCGGGTCCGATCTCGAACACCCTGTCCAGACCTGCGGACATGAGGATCTGCTTGTAGAGCTGAGGGGACTGTGCCAGATATGCGTCCCTCTCGAAGTACCTGACCTTGAAGAGCTCCGCGCCTCCCTCCGCACCGGCCGCGGAGATCTTGGGGGTGTAGACCTGCGTGAACCCGTTGGAGCGTACGGCCTCCTCGATGAGCTCCACCATCATGGACTTGAGCTCGAAGATCGCCCTGACCTCGGGCTTCCTGACGTCCATGAACCTGTTGTTGAGACGCGTGTCGAGTTCCGCGTTGACCTTGTCGACCACACCGAGGGGGAGCGGAACCGCCGCCTCGGATTCGAGGACGAATGCGGACGGGATGATCTCCACGCCGAGCTCGGTCTGGTTGCTCTCCTTGACCTCTCCGGTGACGGCGATGACGGACTCCCTGCTGAGTTTGGTGATCGCTCCGAAGAGTTCGGGGTCGATCTTCTTCTTGGGGAGGGTGAGCTGGATGGTGCCGTACCTGTCCCTGAGGGTGATGAAAGATATGCCTCCGAGGTTCCTGATGTCCTGGACCCATCCCCTGACGGTGACGGTGCCATCGCCGGGCCTGACGGTTGACGAATCCCTTGTTTCGCACATACGGTTCCCTATCGCACACGTTTATTTATGCGTGCCCGTACTCAGAAGGTGTTGAACCCGTTGCGCAGGTATCTGAGGAAATCGTTGTATCTGTAGCGCGTGTTGCGGGTGTTGCCCTTTCTGTCCAATATACCCAGATCCACCAACGCGTTGAGCTTCGTGCGTATGGTCTGCTCCCTGACGTCAGGCGCCCAGCTGCATGCCTCGGCGACCGTGAACTCGTCCGCTATGTTCCTGGCATATCTGGCTATGAGTATCATGTACCCGTCCCCTCCGTCCAGCCTGTCCTTGGGACCCAGCTCCCTGAGCGCGATCCTGTAGGATTCGTGGACCTTCTCCGCGACGTAGCGGACCACGGGGAAGTAGTCCTGCTCGGACTTCGCATAATCCACCAGTCTGGTGTACGTGCCCCTGTCCGCCTCGATGAGGTCGTCGTACTTGCAGAGGCCTATGTTCTTGAGACCCAGGTTGTGCATGATGATCTGGAACATCGTATGGGCCACACGGTTGCTGCCGTACTGGAAGGGCTGTATGCCGGTGAACTCTATGACGAACATCATGCCGGTGCAGATGGCATCGTACGGGGATCCGCGGAGCCAGTTCACAAGTGAATCCAATTCGTTCGTGATGAACTCCGGGGGACATGCGACGGACATGGGACGGCCGTCGTCGTCGCACTGCGCGTATATGCCGGTCCTGATCTCCCCGGGCTTCACGCGTTCGTCCACGCCGTACATGAGCATCCTGTGCAGCTCGATTATGCCTTCGGAATCCCACTGGTTGCCCTTGCCGATGTTGTTGGCATAGGCGCGGATGTTGTTGTAGATCTCCTGCTTGGGACCTCCGACGGCCTCCACCTCCCTGTCCATCATCGCGTGGCAGTCGTCGATGAATCCCTCTATGTCGGATACATCGAGGTCGCTGCCGTCCCTCATCAGGGAGACCCTGATGTTGGATGCGTAGGAATCCTTCATGGCGGTGATGTAGTCGTCACCGTTGAGGTGCACATCACCGAGGAGACGGTCCATCTCCTCGATGTCCGCTATGATGTCCCTGTACGCGGCGTCCACGGTGATGGATGGGGAGAACGTGTACTTGCGTCTGTACTGTATGGGATATGAACGTATCTCATATCTGGAATAGTCGCTCTTGTATTCCCTGTCGAACCTGCTTATGTTGAACCTCATTCGATTTCCCCTCCTTTTTCTCCCAACGGGTCGACCAGATCCGAGAAGGGCATCACGAACCAGTACCTGGTGTTGCGGGTGTTACCCTTCCTGGACAGTACGCCTTTGTCCACCAGAGCATTGAGCTTGGTACGTACGGTCTGTTCCTTCACATCGGGGATCCAACGCATGCAATCGGCGACGGAGAACACCCCTTTGTTGTATTTCGCCCTGTGGGCGATCACCTTCATGTATGCGTCCGAGTCGGAGAGCACGTCCTTCGGGGACAGCGTCTCTATGGCATTGCAGTACGCCTCGTGGATGGACTCGCAGATGTGAAGTACCAGAGGATAGTAGTTCTGCTCCCTGAGCGAATATATCAGGAGGTCGTTGAACCTCTCGAGGGAGCAGTACACCATGCTCTCGTACAGCGTGAAACCTATGTTCTCCAGACCCATGCTGTGCATGATGAGCTGGGACAGTACGGATCCCACCCTGTTGTTCCCGTGTGCGAACGGTCTTATGCCGACGAACTCGGCGAAGAATATCACGGCGGTGGCGACGGGATCGTACGGCGAACCGCGCACCCACTGCAGTAAGGATTGGAGCTCGGCCTTGATGTACTCCGGGGGACAGGTGATCACCCTCGGCATGCCGCCGTCGTCCAATATTGCGTAGGAATCGTCCCTTATCTCCCCGGGGACGATCTCCTCGGACACTCCGCGCATCAGTTTCTTATGGATGCGTACGACGTCGTCCACGTTCTTGGGCGTCACCCTGCCGTGGCTGGACGATATGAAGGTCGTGACGTAGTTGAGGACCTCGCGCTGCACACCGGTGATGTCGTCGGGATCGGCCATCGTGGATTCGTGCAGCTTGTCCACCAGGTCCGCCACGTCGTCGGCTATGGACGTGGGACGGCCCTCGCCGAAGGTGTGCGCCACGTTGATGGAATATGCGTTCTTTATGGCCGATGCGTAATCGGACTCGTTCAGTACGATCTTGCCCAACATGCGATCCATATCCTTTATCTCGTTGATGACGCACCTGTAATGGTCGTCCACCGCCAGCACAGGGGAGAAGGTGTACTTCCTGCGGTAATGGATGGTCCCGGGTCCGACCTTGTATCTGGAGAGGTCCGTCCTCTGGATGCGTCTCGACTGGGGGATGCTACGCATTGCCATGCCAGTGTTATTGCGATACTATATTAAACAATATTCTACCAGCATCATATGTATAATCCGAAAAACCGACTGAAATTCGGAAAAATGACGGATTAATACTGATTATTCGAAGACGGAAACGGACCGATTAGACAGGATAACGATACAATAGAGGATGGTTCCGTACGATCGGTACGATACGGGGAGACGGACGGAAGGACGCCGATCCCCGCGAATGCCGCATTCCATAATAAGACGCGCGCGTACAGACAGGGTAACTTATTATATTGTGGAGGGGTTAGGGATGAGCAATTACCGTTGGTGATTCAACAATGGCAGAGAAAGTTACGATTTCAGTCATTAAGGCAGATGTCGGTTCCGTTTGCGGACACACCAGGCCTCACCCGTCTATGATCGAGAAATGCAAGGAGATCCTTGCGGATGCGACCAAGCAGGGCGTCATCGAGGACTACTACGTCACCCGTGTCGGGGACGACATCAACCTGTTCATGTCCCACTACAAGGGGGAGAACAACGCCGATGTTCACAAGCTCGGATGGGACTGCTTCACCGAGGCCACCAAGCTCTCCAAGCAGATGAAGCTCTACGGAGCCGGACAGGATATCCTGACCGACGCGTTCTCCGGTAACATCAAGGGTGCCGGACCCGGATCCGCGGAGATGTCCTTCGAGGAGAGGCCCGCAGAGCCCATCATCTTCTTCATGGCGGACAAGACCGAGCCTTCCGCATACTCCCTCCCGCTGACCAGGATCTTCCTCGACCCCTTCACCACCACCGGTCTCGTCATCGATGCGAAGGCCAAGCAGGGATTCGACGTCGAGATCCACGATGTCATGGACCACAAGAAGGTCGTCATGTCCTCCCCCGAGGAGACCCTCAGCATCCT
>JBJEZZ010000026.1:0-3948 GCA_051887655.1 Candidatus Methanomethylophilaceae archaeon
CTGATCGCTGTTCTTCGCCGCATCTATGCCGATGGGGATGGTGAGTTCTTTCAATCCGCAGCATTCCCAGAACGAACCCTCACCGATGGTCGTGACACTGTCGGGGATGGTCAGGGATGTGATGGCGAGCTCCGAGAACGAGAAGAAGCCGATGGATGTGACACTGCCGGGGATGGTCAGGGATGTGACGGAAGAACACTGGGAGAATGCGCGGTCACCGACGGATGTTATGCCATTCTCGATGACGATCCTCTTTATCTCTTCCCTGTAACCGTTCCATGGGGTGAAACTCTCGGAAGGATAGTCCGCTATCTTTCCGGTCCCGCTTATGGTCAGAGTGCCGGTGGATGATTCATACGCATATGTGACGTTCTCTCCGCATGAACCGCTGTCGTCCGATGCGGCCTCGCTTTCACCCGAACATACGGCGAATACGAATGCTATGGTCAGTACCGCCACCAGGACATAATTCCACTTCATAAAATTCCTCCCGAAAATGGCACATAGGGAAACATCCGTGATGCATGAGACGGAACAGCGCATATCCCGGAACGGCGGACGTCGGCAGAATCCGATCCAAACTCTGACGGAACCACTCGACACACCTCCTCATATGCCGGACGGTCCGCTGCAGAGGTCGGTACGGCGGCCGCGGAGCGGCGACGGTCTTCCCGATCCTGGAAGGACGTCCGGAAACGGCTCAGGTAAGTTTCCTGTTTACCGATTGATACCAAGAGGTCTGGGTATTTGTCAGTTTGTATATGCGCGTCGGAAAAACGGATATTATCCCCGCATCCGGTCCGATTTTTCAGGATCGGTATGCGGCCACGTCATGTCCTGCGGGATCCCGGTGACATCTCCGACGGAACGCATCTCAGGATTCGTGAGAAACGCGACCGTATCGTCGGATGGGAGGACGGCATATGGGTGATTATCGGGCCGGTCCGTTCGGGATCGGGCATGATGCCCTCCGACGTCAGTGTTTCAGGCGAGTCTCAGATCGACATGCAGCACGCCTCCCCCCATCACCCTGACCGTACCGGTGTACGAGGAATCACATACGGAGACATCCTGTCCTATGACGACGGTATCGCCGTTATAGGTGAGCTCGAGACGATATCTGGATCTGTTGAATGTGAGGTCGTCCGCCATGGTCTTGATGATCCCTTTCAGATCCTCGTCCCCGGATGCGACGGCGTATGCGGCCACATCCGCCATGGTATACGGTGCGTTCCCCATCTCCGGCAGGAGTCCGTATCCGCCCATCTCGGTGGACAGCAGGCGGTCGCAGACCTCGCTGGCATCCGGGGCGCGGTCCTCCTCCGTCATGCCGCCGAACGTGAGCATGGTCACGGAGATGAACGCCAGGATCGCGATGAATATCACGGCATCGAGGATCGCGATCATCCCCTTCCCGTTCATACGAATGCTATCACCTCATACACCGCAGCGCATCTGGTACCGTCGGAACGGTACAGCATGAAGTTGCCGTTCTTGATCATCTGATCCCTGCCTTCGGTCTCTGTGCCCACGTACAGCGTATGGCGGTCCACATCCCCCGCGGTGCTGACATAGATTGTCATGGACACATACCCTTTCCTTACGGCCTCGTCCTTCGCAAAATCATCGTCTATGCCGACTATCCCGTCCTCGGTCACGGTGAGCATACCGAGGAAATCCGTGGAGATCTCCTTGTGGACCTCCTCCTGGACGCTGCTGTATGCCAGGACCGTCATGAATGCGGAGAGGGCCACGGTGACGATCATCATCGCCGCCATGGTCTCCATGAATCCGCCTATCGCGCGTCTGTCCATTCTCATGTATGGAACATCCGCGTGATACGTGCTAATAAAGGAGGTGTTAACGTTAACCGGTTAGACGCCGCGGAGATAGTGTCCGGTGTTGAACGTACCGCCGCACATCTGTTTAAGTTTGGCGGGTTCGGCATCCTTCGTGTTGCGGAAGACCTTCCCCACGGATTGTGCCAGTACGGCGGGGCGTTTCCTCACGTCTATGCCCAGGGAATCTATCCCGTAGCGTTCCAGTTCCTTGACGAAATCCGCCAGCATGAGGTCGGATGAGTTCAGGATATGGACGAAACCGTCGGTGTCGCGGTACACGGGGAACGAGAATCCCTTCTCGTCGGTGATGGTGCCGGATGGCATGTTGGGATCGCGGGAGTACATGAGCTCGGTCCTTCCGAATGCCATGGCCTCGAGTCTGCCTCCGAACCTGGGGGTCATCTCCCTGATCTCGCGTCTGGACAGTTCCACGGACAGGGTGGTCTGATACGCGTCCAGCGGGAAGTTGGAGTTCATCATGTTGCAGATGTAACTGCAATATACCCTGCGCCCGTCGTTGTATCTGTTGAACTGACCCGCATTGTGGACCATCACGGATATGCCGTCCGGAACATCCGGTTCCGTCGGAGTGAATCTGGGCAGGTAGTACACGAACTCCTTGTTGCCGCATGCTTTCGCGGCGTTCTCGATGTCCTTCCCGTCGTAGTAGATCCTGTCCGCGTAGGGCAGGACCACGCCGATCATCTTCACCGACGATACGTAGAACGAAAGCTGGCACTTTCTCTCCCCTCTCGGAACGGAAGGCATGTCCACCGTCTTATCGCAGCGTTTCGTGTTCCCGGTGAGTCTCGGCGTCTCGCCGAAGGTGTTCTTCACCGCATCGATGCGCGGATCGTACGTGCGGTAGACGTCGTACATACCGTCGGTTATCTTGAAGGGTATGATGCACGTGCCGGTGTTCTGGATCGACAGGCCGCCCCTCTTCTCGTCGCCTTGGAAGAAGGATATTCCGTCCTTGATGCCGATATCCGTACCGACGGTGGAGAACCTGCGGTTCTTGATCTCCATGGTGCCTAGGAACTGTCCCCTGTTGTCCGGGAATGACGACTGTACCAGATCCTTGACGCCGTTCATGTATCCCTCGCAGTATCCCCTGTTGAACACCGTCTTCAGCAGGGCTATGGTGGATTCCAGTTCCTCCGAGTCCGGATCCCTCAGCATGGTGGAATATGCTTTTGATGTGAGGTGCGCGTACGCCGGACTCCTCATCCTGCCTTCGATCTTGACGGATGTCACGCCTATCCTCTCCAGATCCTTCAGGCGGTCGATGCAGTACATGTCGGAGTTGCTCATGAGATACCCTTCCCTGCCGCCGTCGGAGACGTACTTCTTCCTGCAGGGCTGTGCGCACCCTCCCCTGTTACCGCTCCTTCCGCCGACGATGCTGGAGAAGAGGCATCCTCCGGACATGCAGTAGCACATCGCACCCTGGACGAACACCTCGGTCTCGATGGGGGAGTCCTTCACTATCTCTTCGATCTCCTCGAATGTGAGCTCCCTGGCGAGCACGGCACGGGATATCCCGTTGCGGTGACACCATTCGAGACCCTCCCTGGAATGGATCTGCATCTGTGTGGATGCGTGCTTGGCGATCGGTATCCTCTCGATGGCCTTGAGAAGACCCAGATCCTGTATGATGACCGCATCGGCACCGATGTCCTTGACGAATTGCACGAACGATACGGCCTCTTCGATCTCGGAGTTCTTCACCAATGTGTTCACCGTCACGTGCACCTTCACGCCGTGTTCGTGAGCATATCTCACCGCACCTTCGAGTTCCTGGTCGGTGAAGTTCTTGGCGAAGGAACGTGCGCCGAAGTCCTTCCCTGCAAGGTATACCGCATCGCACCCTCCTTTGATGGATGCGACCAAAGCTTCGGGCGATCCGACTGGGGCCAATATCTCCATGCGCGTCCAATCGCGGGCATGTATTAAAAGGGTTAGTTGTCGGGGGCCGTAGCGGAATGCCCTGCAGGATCGACGGTCGGGTCCATCCAGATCGCAGCTTCGACACCGGATGAGGGGCTCATAGTGTCTTTCATCGTTCCCCTGGTGGTCATGATTGCTTCACTGATATGGGATGACA
>JBJEZZ010000027.1:0-3917 GCA_051887655.1 Candidatus Methanomethylophilaceae archaeon
CCAGAGGATCGTGGAGGTCGCATCCGAGAAGAACATCCAGACGGTCGTAGGTGTCAAGAAGGGTAACATCACCAAGATGCCTGCCGGAATAACCCTCTGGACCAAGGAAGACCTTAACTGAGATCGAGATGACAGAGAAAAAGACAGTATACACCTGGGCGGACGTCCAGGCGCTAGAGAGCACGGCGGACATAGCCATCCCGGTGGATCCTTTGGACCGCGTCCTCGGACAGGAGGAGGCGATCGAACTGGCGAGGATCGCCGCGAAGCAGAGGAGACATCTCCTCCTCGTGGGTCCCCCCGGTACCGGGAAGTCGATGATCGCACGTGCGATCTCCATGCAGCTCAGGAAGCCCGAGACGGAGGTCCGCGTCGCTGAGAACCCGGAGAATCCCGAGAGGCCGTTCCTCCAGCTCATAGAGTCCGAGCGTGTCATCAGGGAGAACGAGTACAAGGCGAGCGCATCCGGCAGACTGATCGATCCCGAGAAGGCTCCGTCCAACGTGGCGGAGAAGCTGGGATACAGGTGCAAGAGCTGCGAGAAGTACTCCGCGCACACCGAACGTAACTGTCCCTTCTGTGGCAAATCCAAGATCGACAACGCCGCATCCGGAGGGATGTTCCAGTTCAACGAGATGCTCGGCACCGCGTTGGACATGCTGGGGCAGACACAGAAGCCGAAGGACCGCGTGGTCACCACCAGGAGCCTGGAGAACGGCACCGAGGAGACCGTGGTGTTTGAGGCCGCCGGGGAGAAGATCCGCGTCCTCGACCAGAGGGCCATGGAGAAGCGCCGTGAGGTGGAGAAGAACTCCAAACAGAAGGTCTTGGTCAAGCTCGACCGTTCGCCGTTCGTACTGGCCACCGGAGCGTCCGAGACGGAGCTCCTGGGCGACGTGCGTCACGACCCCTACGGCGGACACGCGCAGCTGGGTACTCCGGCATACGAGAGGGTGGTGGCCGGTTCCATACACGAGGCGCACGAGGGTGTGCTGTTCGTGGACGAGATCTCGCATCTCGGACCTCTCCAGAGGTTCATACTGACCGCCATGCAGGATAAGAAGTTCCCCATCATGGGACGCAACCCGCAGTCCGCGGGAGCCAGCGTGAAGGTGGAGGACGTACCCTGCGACTTCATCCTCGTGGCCGCATGCAACATACAGGATCTGGAGAACATCCTGTCCCCGCTCAGGTCCAGGATCGTGGGCGGAGGATACGAGGTCCTCGTGGACGTGTCCATGCCCGACACCGATGCCAACCGCGCCAAGTACGCGCAGTTTGTGGCACAGGAGATCATGATGGACGGACGCATACCTCCCGCGACCATACCCGCCGTCGAGGCGGTCATAGCCGAGGGGAGGTCCAGGGCGAAGGCCGACGGCCAGCTGAACTCGCTCACCCTCAGACTCAGGGAATTGGGCGGACTGATCCGTGCGGCAGGCGACCTTGCGGTCATCGAAGGTTCGGAGTTCATCACCGAGGATCACATGAAACGTGCGCTGAAGCGTTCCAGGCCCGCCGAGGACCAGATCAGGGAGCGTTACGGCTCGTACACCAAGGGTCTCAACAAGGACATCTCCTCCGCACAGAAGGAGAGGTCCAACGCCTATTACATGGAGAACGAGCACGTCGGCGACACCATGTACAGCTGATCCGGAAAACTTCCCACGGTGCCTCCCGTACGGGGGCACCGTTTAATCATTTTCATTCCCGTCTTTCTTATTCGTCACGCCGATGCGTCGAATCACGCGATCAGGGATTTATGACCTTGTACGGTATGTTGGAACCGAATGCCCTGAGACCGGATATCCTCCCTTCGAGGAGTTCCACGCAGTCCACGTCGCATATTATGAGGGCGTTCCTGCCGAGGAGGCACTCGTTGGCACAGCTCTCGAAACCGTTGAACAGGAAGTCGGCCGGGAGACCGTTCTCATAGAGGAGCTTCCTGGCCATCATACCGAAGACCCCTATGGAGGTGAGTTCGTGCCTCTCCAACACGGGATTGAGCGTGTCGGTATCCATCATCTCGGTGACCGGCATTATGTACAGTGTGCCCTTGGGCCCGGAGACCAGTTTGGAGACGAGCTGCGTCTCAGTGCGGGGGTACGGGAACACAGGTATTCCCCTCTGATCCGCAAGGTTCTCGTTGATCACGAACATGGACGGGGGCATCAGTCCGGTCATGTACACCTGGACCGGGTCCCTGTAGAACCCTTCGGACGTTCCGGAGTATATCAGGGAACCGTGTCTGAGGACATGGATCTCGTCCGCCCATGCGTACGCAAGGTCCACGTCATGCGTCGACAGGACCACGGTCGTCCCGTTGTGATGGAGCTGTTCGGCCAGTTCCATGATCTCCAGGGCCATCTGGGGATCGAGACCAGCGGTGGGTTCGTCCATCACTAGCACCTCGGGTTCCATCGCGAGTGCGCCCGCAAGTGCCAGTCTTTTCCTCTGTCCGTACGACAGCTGCATGGTGTCGCGGTTCCTAAGACCTTCCAGACCCACCATTATCAATGCGGAATCGACCCTTCTGCGTACCTCGTCGGCGGGAAGACCCAGATTGGACGGTCCATATGCGACATCTGATTCCACGGTCTGACCGAATATCTGATCGTCCGGATTCTGAAGGACCACGGATACCCTGGATCTCAGCGATCTCAGCGCCTTCTTCCTGTACGATATGGGTTCGCCGTTGAAGAGGACCTCTCCGTAACAGGGTCTGTATATGCCGTTGAAATGATAGAACAAAGTGGATTTCCCGGCACCGTTGGCTCCGAGGATCACGGTCTTCATACCCTTCCTTATCTTCACGTTGACGCGGTCGAGGGAGGGGTTCTCGTTGTTGCTGTACGAGAACGTCAGGTCCACGGTCTCTATGGCGAAGTCGTTCAGAGGATCACCTCCGGCGCCTTGCCGAAACGTTCCAGTCCCTTCACGGTCTCCAGGACCATGTCGCGGAAATCGGTATCGCAATAGAGGACGGTGTCGTAACCCCTGAGCGTCTCCCTGATGCATCCTTCGATGGCATTGAAGTAGATGTCCGCACGGTACCTCCTGTCCCTGAAGAGCTTCCTCGTGTTGTAACCGCATATGCCGACGATCGTACCGTCCTCGGGAGAGGACACGTCATCGTCCACGACGACGATCCTCATCCTGCCGATGTATGAATCGGCGGGTGCGAGTTTGGCGAGGAGCTGGCCGTTCGTCTTGGGATACGGCGCTCCCGGAAGACCGCGTATGCTCTCCAGGGTCATGTTGACGGAGAACGTGTGAGGGAGGGTGAGACCGGTCAGTGCGACGGCCTGCCTGTCGGAGAAGAATCCTTCGGACTCTCCGGAATATACCAGCATACCCTGTCTCATGACGTGTATCTCGTCCGCCCATGTGTATGCGAGATCCACATCGTGCGTGGAGATTATCACCGTCGTACCGGAGAGGCACATCTGGTCGATCAGTTCCATGATCTCCTGGGACATCTGCGGATCGAGACCCGCGGTGGGTTCGTCCAGGATGAGGACCTTCGGCTGCATGGCGATGGCGCCCGCGATGGCCACCCTCTTCCTCTGTCCGTATGAGAGCTGGGTGGTGGGTCTGTGTCTGAACTCCTCCATCCCCACCATGAACAGGCATTTGCGGATCCTCTCCTCCACGACATCCGGGGGAAGATCCTGGTTCATGGGGCCGAACGCCACATCCTCCTCCACGGTGGACGAGAAGATCTGTTCGTCGGGGTTCTGCACGACGACGGCTATGTCGTCCCTGAGCTGGAATAGGTGCTCCCTGCTGTAGCTCAGCGGGATTCCCCTGTACAGTACCTCTCCCGATTCGGGTTTCAGTACGCCGTTGAAATGGTAGAACAATGTGGATTTCCCGGCACCGTTGGCTCCGAGGATCGCGGTCTTCACGCCTTCGCG
>JBJEZZ010000028.1:0-15745 GCA_051887655.1 Candidatus Methanomethylophilaceae archaeon
GGCCATGATGATCACCCTGGCGGTGTCCAACATGGTGCTGGACCCGATATTCATCTACACGCTCGGCATGGGGATAACGGGGGCATCCGTCGCCACGGTGACCGCCACCGTGATATCCCTCCTGCTGGGTCTTTTCTTCCTCCTCGGAAGGAGGACGTATCTGAACATCACAAGGGCCGACATCGCGTGGGACCGTACGCACTCGCGTGCCGTCATGACTGCGGGAGTCCCGCAGATGATGGAGTATCTGGTACTGTACGGGATGGATGCCGTGCTGAACTATCTGGTCATCCTCTGTGCCGGCACCGACGGTCTGACGGTGTTCTCCACCGTGGACGGATTGATAATCCTGATGACCGTGCCTGCCATGGCGGTCGGATCCGCCCTCGTACCGGTGGCATCGTCCGCATACGGGCAGAAGGACCTGCAGCGTCTGAACAGATCCTTCGGTTACGCATTGCTGTTCGGGATAGGATTGGTGACCGCCTTGATCCTCGTACTGGAGATCTTCCCGGAACAGCTGCTGTACATCTTCACATACTCCGAGAACATGGAGGCGTACCGTCCGCAGATGGTCCATCTGCTGTCCTTCATGTGCCTCTACATGCCGCTTTTCTCGTTCAACCCCATATGCTCCGGATACCTCCAGGCCGTGAAGCACCCCAACTACTCCGTCGCTATGGCCGTATGGAGGAACCTGGTCCTGATAACGTTCTTCTGGATCGCCTCGTCGTATACACTGGACGAGATAGGTCTGGCACTCATCCTCGGCCACTTCGTCGGCATGTCCTGCATGTGCACGCTCACCTACGTCACATCCAGGAAGGTGGGCAGGGAGATGTCCGCCTCCTGAAGAAGGAACGGTCGTCCGCAGGGATGGAAAGACCGGATGGAGCCTCACGGCCGATACTTTGTAATTTCGACACGATTGAGAACAGAACGATACCCGCAGGGCCGTGATGGCCGGGCACGGCCCGAGGACCGTACCCGAATGGAAAGAAGGCCTTCCGGCCTGTTTCGATCAGAGCTTGGAGAGTGCCAGAAGCCTCTCCCACTTGCGGTCGATCTCCGCCTGGATCTTGTCGACGATGTCGGCGTTCCCTTCGGTGAGGAGGTGCTTGTACCTGCCCTGGGCCTTGAACCAGTCGGTCACGGGCTTCTTCTCGGACTTGCCCTCCGCGATCCTCTTGGACTCGGAGGTGAGCACGTACTTGCCGTTCTCGAACTCGTAGAGAGGCCATACGCAGGTCTCGACGGCCAGTTTGGCCACCAGCATACCGTCCTCGGAGTTGAACCTCCATCCTCTGGGACAGGGGGAGAGCGCGTTGAGGAACGCGGGTCCGCCGCACTCGAATCCCTTCTCGGCCTTGGCGATCAGGTCGCGCCAGTAGTAAGGGGAGACCTGTGCCGCGTAGGGGATGTCGTGCGCCGCCATGATCATGGTGAGGTCCTTGGGGTACTCGGTCTTTCCGGGGACCGCCTTTCCCGCGGGGGAGGTGGTGGTGGATGCACCGAATCCGGTGGCACCGGACCTCTGGATACCGGTGTTCATGTACGCCTCGTTGTTGAAGCAGACGTACATCATCTGGTGTCCCCTCTCGACGGCTCCGGACAGTGCCTGGAATCCGATGTCGTAGGTGGCTCCGTCCCCTCCGAAGGTGACGAACCTCATCTCCTCGGTGATCTTTCCCTTCCTCCTGAGCGCCTGGTATGCCGCCTCGGTACCTGCACCGGTCGCGGCACCGTTACCGAAGGCGGTGTGGATCCACGGGATGTTCCAGGATGTGTAGGGGAAGATGGTGGTAGAGACCTCGAAACATCCGGTCGCGCTGGAAGCGATGATCGGCTTGTCGGTGGCCATGAGGACCTGCCTTGCGATGATGCTCTCCGCGCATCCTGCGCAGAGCCTGTGTCCGGATGTGAGTTTCACATCCCCTTTGATGAGATCCTTGATGGGTTTGCTGCTCATTCGTCCACCCCCAGGTAGTTGACGGTCTTCGCTTTGCCTGCGATGACGTCCTCGAAGACGCCCTCGAATCCGGACACCTTGGTGTCCTTTCCTCCGAGACCGTAGATGTAGTTGTATGCCGCGGGCACCTTCTTGCACTTGATGATGGCAGCCGCGACCTCGGGATACATTGGTCCGTAGGCTCCGACGGACAGGTGCTTGTCCATGACGATGACGGCCTTCTTTCCGTCGAGGACCTTGGCGAGCTGTTCCGCCGGCCAGGGCCTGAAGATCCTGGGCATGCAGACACCGACCTTGAGTCCCTTCTCGCGGAGCTCGTCGACCGCCGCCTTCATGGTACCGTAGGAGGAACCGAGGACGACCGCCACGTATTCCGCATCGTCGCACTTGTACTGCTCGACGATGTGGTACTCCCTTCCGGAGATCTTCTTGAAGTCGGCGAAGACCTGCTCGATGACCGCGAAGGACCTCTCCATGGCCTGCACCATCTGGTACTTGTGCTCGTAGTAGAAGTCCGGTCCGTCCATGAGTCCGTGGGACACGGGATTCTTGTAGTCGAGCAGGGGCTTGAAGGGCTTGAACTCTCCGACGAACTTCTTGACGACCGCGTCGTCGAGAGGCGTCATCCTCTCGATCGCGTGGGTGAGGATGAATCCGTCGAGGTTGGTCATGATGGGAAGCTGCACATCGGGGTGCTCTGCGATCCTGGGTGCGATGATCGCATTGTCGTACGCCTCCTGGACGTTCTCTGCGAAGATCTGGATCCAGCCGCAGTCCCTTGCGGACATGACGTCACCGTGATCGTTGTTGATGTTGATGGGTCCGCTGATGGCCCTGTTAGCGACGGCCATGACGAGGGGGACCCTCATCGCGGATGTGATGGGGAGCATCTCCCACATGTATGCGAGACCCTGCGAGGATGTCGCGGTGAAGGTCCTCGCTCCGGCGGAGCAGGAACCGGTACATACGGTGAGTGCGGAGTGCTCGGACTCCACGCAGACGAACTCCGTTCCGACATCGCCGTCGGCGACGTAATCGGAGAACTTCTCCACGATGATGGTCTGGGGTGTGATGGGGTATGCCGCACACACGTCGGGGTCGATCTGTTTCCATGCGAGCGCGACCGCGCTGTCTCCGTTGATTGCCAAGTCTCCCATACTCATTCCTCCGACATGGTGATGGCGTCCTTGGGACACATCTTGGCGCAGATACCGCAGCCCTTGCAGTGTGTCAGCTTGAATCCTACCATCTTGTTGTTCTCGAAGATGATGCAGTCGTCGGGGCAGTACATCCAGCAGGTCATGCAGTCGATGCAGGTCTCCCTGTCCACGATGGGCGTGAGGGATCTCCAGTCCCCGGTCTCGAACTGTGCTGCGGTCCCGCCGTTCACGCGGGAACCGATGATCATATCCTTGTGATTCATCAGGCCACCTCCTTGTTAGCCCTGTTGAGTGCGGCGAGGTTCTTCTTGATGACCTTCTCCGAAAGCTTGCCCGTGAACTTCGATACGATCTCGAGTTCGAGGGCCTCATAGCGGACGATGTCCGGGACGATCTTGACGAGTGCGCCAAGCATCGCGGTGTTCGCGACGGGACGGCCGATCTCCTCCATGGAAATCTTCGTAGCGTCGAGAGTGTGACACTCGGCATCGGTACCCAATGCCTTCTTGAGGTCCTCGGGCGTACCATCGTAGTTGGCTATGATGATTCCCCCCTTCTTCAGACCCTTGGTGACATCGACCTTTCCGATGAGGGTCCCGTCCAGTACGATGACCACGTCGGGCTCGTAAACCTGCGTGTGGACCCTGATGGGCTGCTCGGAGATCCTTGTGAATGCCCTGATGGGCGCCCCCATTCTCTCCGGTCCGAACTCTGGGAATGCCTTGACGTACTTGCCTTCCCCAACTACGGTCTCGGCGAGAATTTCGCTGGCGGTAACAACTCCTTGTCCGCCTCTTCCGTGCCAACATATTTCCATATCCATTTAGACCGTGTCCCTCTATAATATCTGGTTTATTAAGCCTTATGTTATAATAATTAGTAGGTACGCGAATTTCATACGAAATCCTTAATTTTTTTACGAAAAACGTATCAAATAATAGGAAAATCGTAGGAAAACGACAGATAAAAAATGATTTGAGGAAAAAGGTTTGTGGAATCCGCTCACTCTGCGACTTCTCCGCCTGCAGGTGCCGGTCTGGACCTCGAGATGAGGAGGGATACGACCATGACGATAGCGGATATGGGGAGTGCGACGACCAATGCATCGACGTACATCAGGGATCCGTCGAACAGGACCTGGCTTCCGGTAAGCATCTTGCAGATGGGCAGGAAGATGGAGGTACCCTTGTTGACGAACAGCGCCCAGAACAAGTACACCGCGGTACCTGCCACGATACTGTTGAATGCCGCGCTCCTGTTGGGAGTCTTGGAGTAGAGTCCGTGCACGTACGCTGGCAGGAGTGCCGCTGCGGTCATGCCCATGAAGACCGAGGTGGCCTTGGCGATGATATCGGAGGGCATCAGGTAGCAGTACACAACGACGAGGACCATCATGACCATGGTGACCGCCCTGTTGATACCGACGGACTGGGAGTCCACGTCCTTGCCCGCCCTCCTGGAGAGGATGGCGGAGTACACGTCGTATCCTCCGGCGGATCCGATGGTGTGCATCAGTGCACTGATGGTGGAGATGGATGCGCAGATCAGGGACACCAGGAACAGGGAGACGAACAGGTCACCGAAGGTGAAGGACTGAAAGACCTCTACGATGTAGGTGGGGATGATGAAGTCCGTACCGCTGGTGACCCACTGGATGGCGTTGACACCGTGCTCGTTGTAGAAGTACAGGTTGCTGAGGGTACCGCAGGTGTATGCGGATCCGACGATGACCAGGATGAACAGCGAACCGATGACCATGGACCTGTTGAGGGTCCTGTCGTCCTTGGCGGACATGAACCTGACTGCCAGCTGAGGCTGGGTCAGTGCACCGATACCCACTCCGAGGAGGAAGGTGGTGACGACGGTGAGCCACTCCGCGCTTCCGAAGTCCGCGAACTCGGTCCATCCGTTCGCACCGGGCAGGACGTTGGTCTGGGATATCGCACCGGAGATGGTGAGGTCGGTGAGCTGCTGGAACGCATCGAGTCCGAGCGTGCCCATGGTGACCACGAAGATGACGATCATTCCCACGAACATGATGACGGCCTGGAGCGCATCGTTGTACATGACGGCGATGATACCTCCGTAGACGACGTAGATCGCGACGATAACGGAGAGTGCCAGAAGCATCATGTTGTAATCGAGGCCGGTGATGACCGCGAGGGAATTCACACCGCCCTTGAGGACGGCTGCACAGTAGATGGGCATCATGACGATGATGATGACCGCGGTGAACATACGGATGCCCTTGGATTTGTAGATCTTTCCGAGAAGATCGGCGAAAGTGGATGCGCCGAGCTTACGTCCGAGCCTGCGTGTCCTGGTTCCGAATACGATGAATGCGACGATGATACCGACCGCCAGGTTGAGGAAGCACAGCCACATGAGCACTGCTCCGTGGACGGCGGCCTGTCCTCCGAATCCTATGACGGCGGATGCGCTGAGGAAGGTCGCACCGTAGGAGAGGGCGATGATGACGGGGTTCGTCTTGTTCCTTCCGAGGAGGTATTCTTCGTTGTTCTTTGTGTTGCGGTACCCGTACCAACCGAGTGCCAGAGTTGCGATCACGAACAGTACGGCCATTATTCCGAAGGTCCAAAGATCCACTCCTTCAGTCATCTTCGGGAGCCTCCTTGTCCTTCAAGTATGCCCAGACCGCACAGAATACGACGCACAGCACGGAGCCTACGTACGCAAGCCAAACGGTGGGATCGGGTATGCCAAACAGAGACATTCTTGTTCACCTTGTTGCGTGCTAACATTTAGCACGGAACTACCCCATGTCACGATTGTATATAACCCTTCACATGGATTCGTTCCACATGAGCGTCATCGACAACGTGATCTCCTTCATCATGGAACAGGAGGGTGTGGTGGGCGTCTTCGAGATGGACGATGAGGCCTCCAGGGAGATCGACCGCATAGAGAAGAGCGTCGTCACCCGTACGAACCACGAATACAGGAGCATAGGGTACGAGCTTGCCATGAAACGCCAGCACAGGCTGTGCGTGTTCTACACCAACGACTTCACGGTGGACATGAGGTCCAGACTGAAGCTGATGTCGTCCGACGGCACCGTGATGGGTACGACGCTCATGAGGGACGAGATCGACGAGTACAAGGAACGCGACGATGTCCTGTGGGTGTCCGACGATTTCGTGGTGTTCCCGGATGTCCGCGGGGAAGGGGACGAGATGTTCGTACTGTACCCTTATGAATACAAGGCCCTCCAGCAGGCTGCCGAGGGATGCGTGGATCCCATCGGGATATCGCCCACCCCGTCGTCCGACCATTATCTGAAACAGCGGAGCGGGACCCCCGAGAGCTCCATGATATTCTCCACCATCATCGCGTTCGACGGATGATCAGTCCCGATGCATGAACTCCCTGAACAGGTCGCTGACGTCACCCAGCACACATCCCGCCTCCTCCGCCATCCTGCGTGCGCCGTCGTGATCGGTCACGGACCACTGCAGCATGCAGAGGTTGTTGTCTCTGGGGTTCGCACCGGTCTCCACCGCTATGTGGTCGCCTCCCCATCTGAGGGACAGGGAGTTGGCCGGATGCGAGGCGACCGACCAGCTGCCGCCGCCGGCCAGACGGCATACGGCCGTCAGCTGTGCCAGTCTGCGGTCGGATATCTCCTCGGAATCGCCGTACGGCGTACCCTTGACGCTCACGCGCCTCATGACGCAGATGCCGTTCGTGCGCAGTTCCCTGTAGAGGAGGATGCTGTCCGCGATCTCCTCGGGGGAATGGTCGGGACCTATCGGATCCAGACCGCCGGATACCCTCAGTCCGGCGGACTGCGCGGCCCTTATCGTGGCGATGCGCCTTTCCACCGACAGGGGCGTGTCGATACCTTCCCTGAGCCTCACCGCATGGTACACCGCGTTGAACCCCGCCTCCTTCAGCATGCGCGCGGTCTCCGGCGTCAGCTCCCCGGTGTTGGCGGTCAATGCGAAACCGTTACCGTATCTCGCCCTTATCCTCCTGGCCATCCCGCAGAGACGTTCTATGGGATAGAACTCAGTGGTACGGAGCGTGACCTTGTCGAATCCCTTGGACAGTATCCCCCCGATCAGCCCCATGACCGTATCGTCGCTCAGTTCGTACTCCCCTTCGATCAGGCCCCACTCCTCCCCGAGCGAACAGAACCTGCAGCTCATGGGGCACGGGCGCAGGTCCACACCTATGGACGACCCGATGTGCACCTCCGTGCCGGATATGACCTCCTTCACCATCCTCGATACATGACCCAGATGGTCGCATTCCTCGGAATCGGGATCGATGGAGACGAGAGCCACGATCTCCTCCCTGGTGAGCTCCGTCCCGCTCAATGCCTTCTTCCCCGCAGAATCTATCAAATCGATTATCCTCTCATCCATCTCATTCACCTCTCCTCGGACCGAACAACAGTCCCTTCAGTCTGGAGAATGGATTGCGTCCGGTCGCGCCGTCCGTCGGGACGGCATCCTCTCCGGCCGGTACGTCCACCGGCCATACCATCGAACCGTCTATGTTGAAACGTATCATGTCCCCGGGGGCATAGATGTTCCTGCAGCTGACCTGGATGTCCAGGATGACGCCTCCGCAGTCCACCCTGTAGGTGGAGATGGTGCCCAGATACGACGCATCCAGAACGATGCCTGCGAATGCACCCCTGGGGGTGCACATCGCGGCCTGGGGATGGACCATCAGCATGACGTCCCTCTCCGGGACTTCCGGTACGTCCAGTTCGAACTCTCCCAGTCCGGAGACCACGGTCCTGCCGGTCTGTCTCGCCGGCACGGCGTTCTTCCAACCGAAGAACATGGCCACGTCGTACGATACGGGATGATGGTAGAACTCGTTCGGCTCGGAATACTGCAATATGCATCCGTGACCCATCAGTGCGATCCTGTCCGCTATGGCCACGGCCTCCTGCTGATCGTGCGTCACGAATATCACGGTCTGATCCAGCTCCTTGCATATGCGTCTCAGACTGTTGCGCATGGTCACCCTAAGCTCGGCATCCAACGCGCTGAACGGTTCGTCCAGGAGCAGCAGTTTCGGTCTGGTTATCAATGCACGCGCCAGGGAGACCCTCTGTTCCTGGCCTCCGGACAGCTGGGAGGGCATCCTCCCTTCGAACCCCTTCAGCTCCACGAGCTCCAGCATGCGCTCGGTCTCGTCCCTGAGCTCCGTACCCTTGAGCGTGCCGTTCAGACGCGGAGCGTAGCTGATGTTCCTGCTCACATTCATGTTGGGGAAGAGATACGGTTTCTGGAACACCATGGACACCGGCCTCCTCTCCGGGGACATCGACCTGAGGTCCTCTCCGTCCAGCGTGACCGTTCCTCCGTCCAGCGGTTCGAACCCCGCTATGATCCTGAGCAGGGTGCTCTTCCCGCATCCGGAAGGACCCAGTATCACGGTGATCTCCCCGCGTTCCACTTCCAGTTCCAGACCGTCCAGGCATGGACCGGACGTGCCCCTGTATGTCTTCTCGATACCTCTTATCTCAAGGAAACTCACGTGCTCCCTCCCGAATCGACCCCGTCGGACCTTATCACGAAGGACGACAGGACCAGGAATACCAACGACGGCAGGAAGAAAGCTACCGCCGTAAGTGCCAGTGTGTAATATGTCGCGGTGGATGACGTCAGCATCGGCATGATCATGGTGATCACGGTCTCCAACGTCGTCGGCGACAGTTCGTATGTCAACAGATACATCGACCACGAGACCATGAAGGTGTACATGCAACCGACCGCCAGTCCGGACCTTATCCTCGGGAGCGTGACATGTACCAGCGTGGTGAGCTTGTCCACCCCCAGCGATGCGGACTGCATCTCGTAGTTCCCGTCGAAGTTCTCGAACACGGATGATAGGGTCAGTATCATGTACGGAAGGCAGAACGTGATCTGTCCCAGCACTATCGAGATGTAAGAGCGGTAGATGCCCAGGTCTATGAACACCGGGATCATCCCGAACACCACGCATATGCCGGGCGTGAGCGCGGGCAGCAGCACCAGCACCCTCAGCAGACCCTTTCCGCGGAAATCCATGGTGCCGAGGACCTTGGCCGGCATGTACCCCAGGACCAACGAACCGACCGTGACGATGAGCGAGAGCTCTATGCTGTTGCATACGGCCTTGACGACCCTCGATCCCGAAAGATAGTCGATTATGGCGCCAGGGTCCATGGAGGACGGGATCAGGTCGGGGTATCTCCAGGACTCCGCCGTGGCCCAGCCCAGAAGGAGGAGGATCGGGAAGACGACCATGGCGGCCATGGACACGACGATCACGGTCCTCGGGACGGCGTTCATCTGCTCTTCCTCCCCGTGACGTAAAGATACACGACCGATACCGTCAGGGTGACCGCCGCGATGACCAACGCCGCGGCGAACGCCTCCGGTCTGCAGTCCGGATTGTAGAAGTCGTAGTACCTGTTGTAGACGAGCATCGAGAGCGTCGTCCTCCTGACCAGGACGTTCGGTACCTCGTAACAGCCGAACGAATACGCGAACACGATCATCGATGTGGATACGATCGCCGGCAGTATCGCGGGCAGCGTCACATGGAGGAATGTCTTCATCCTGCCGACTCCCAGGGAGCGCGACTGGTCCTCGTAGTCCCTGGACAGGGATTGCAGGACCGCCAGTACCGCCAGCCCGATGAACGGGGTGAACTTCAGGACGAAGGAGAACACCACCCCAAACATGCTGTCCCCCTTGGCGAGATCCGGGAACTCGTACCAGTTGTCTATCCATCCCATCTGGTAGCTCAATGCGGAGAACCACCCGGTGGGCGAGAACATGAAGATGACCATGGTGGCCATCGCTATGTGGGGGATGGAGATGTTCGTCTGATAGAGGAACACGGAGATCCTCTTCCCGACGAACGTATCGCGCAGTGCCAGCGATATCACGACCGCTGATATGACGGATATCGCCGTCGAGAGGATCGCTATCTCCGTCGAGAACAGGAATGCGTCGATGAACTCCCTGTCCGAGAGGAAATCCGCGAACCTCTCCAGTCCGATGAACTCCCCTCCCCTGCAGACGCTGGCACGTATGGTCTCGCAGAGAGGCCACAGAAAGAAAAGGGCCAGGATGACGATGACGGGGGCGAAGGCCAATGCTATCTTTACGCCGTCCCTCACATCATCGCCTTCCCGGATTTGTTCACCAGGCCGCTTCCTGCTCCACCCAGTTGGACGTGAAGTACGTGACGTATCCGGTCAGCTGTGCCACCACCGTCACCTCGCTCAGCCTTTCGGGAGAGAGGTACATGGACATGTCCTTCAGGACGTCCTCGAAATACGCCTCGTTCACGGTCTCGGTCCCGCCGATGACGGTCTTGGAGGTATCGATGTTGAAACCGTTACCGGTCTCCGCGTACCACTTGATCTGTTCCTCGGGACTGAGGAGCGCGTTGATGACGACCATGGCCGCAGTCTTATGGGAGGAGTTCTGCGGGATGAAGATGTAGTAGTCGCTGGAACATCCCGTGTCCATGCTGTACACGCCGGCATTGTAGTCGTACTGCAGTCCGGTGCCCACCCTCGCATCGATGGACGTGACGGTGGACATGGCGATCATGATCGTCTTGTCGCTGAAGTCCTTGTCGGTGGCGTTGTTCCCGAGGATCAGGTTGTTGTATGCGACGATGGAGTCGGTGTTCTGGTACTTGGAGGAGTCGCTCCATACGTGCACGTAGCCGTCAAGCTCCTTCAGGTACTCGAAGACGTAACCGAATGCGGCATAGTAATCCTCATCGGAATCCACATCCGCCAACGCGGCGTTCACCGACGCGATGTTGGCCGCCTTGTCCTCTGCCACCTTCCATCCGGTCTTCGCGGATCCGTCCGCCCAGGTCAGCTCGTATACGACGGCCTGCGCCAGGAGGTTGGTGTGGAACACCGCTGCGGAGTTGGTGGGAGCAGGGTATCCGAACTGTCCGGGATAGATCTTGACCCATTCGACCAGGTCGCTGAAGTTGTCCGCGATACCGTATTTCAGTACGCCCTTCACCGAGGATTCGTTGGATGCCTTGATCACATCCCTGACCGAATCGATGTCGTATGCGACCGCCGCCTCGAATGCGGCGTTGAATCCCGCGACGGAATCGATGCCGGTGACGGACGTCTCCTTCCCGCTGGTATAGTCGTCGGACGTGCCGGAGGTGGAAGGGGATACTTTGATGAATCCCGTCGCGACACCGCCGTCGTAGAGGATGACGCAGTTGTACGGCACATCCACGGTCACACCGTTGATCGTTTCGGTCATGACGTTGAAGTCCTTGTTGTACACGAGCATGGTCTGTCCGTTACTGAAGTTCGCCGCGGAACCGGAGACGTAATCCCCGAACATACCGGAGATCATCTGCTCGCAGTTGTCCCTGAGATAGTAGGAGTTGGGCAGTTTGTACACCCAGGACTTACCGTCCGTGCCGAGATCGTCCCATACATAGGAGAAGTCCCCCTGGGAGTTCTTCATCGCCGCATATGCGCTGGTGTCCCCCCAGATAAGATCGAACGTACCGTCGGTCATCTGACCGTTTTCCATCTCCCCCACGGCGGTCTTGGCCGCTGCGGGCCCGTAGGAATTCGCAGTCACGGTGATCCCGTACTGTTCGCTCATGCGCTCAACGAATTCGGGGAACCATTTCGATACCGCCGGATCCGCCGTATAGAATCCCATGGTGATGGTCTGTCCGCGGGCATCGCTGAGGATCTCGTCCCAGGTCATGTCCATGACATCGTCGGCCCCCTTGGGATTGTTGTCGGTATTGATTATGACGACCGCTCCGACGGCGACCACTACGATCGCAGCGACGGAGATCGCGATCAATTGAGTACTGTTCATTTCACATACCTCTTGATATAACGGACAGATTGATATAAGGTTATATTAATCTATTCTAAACTAAAATAATGAATAAATTATTTAAATAGATGATATCATAATAAAATCGATACAATGTACGAGGTTGGGGACATCGTAAAGGACTTCACCCTGGAATCCACCGAGGGGTCGTACACGCTGTCGGAGAGGGTCAGGGATAACTATGCGCTGCTGTACTTCTACGTGGTCAACTTCGGGAAGACCTGCACGGACTACATAGCGCTCATGAACGAGCGTAGTTCCGATTTCAAGAGAAGGAATGTGGAGCTGGTGCACATCAATCCCGAATCGGTGGAGAACCACAGGGATTGGATCAGGAGCACGTCCTCCCTCTTCGAGCATCTCTCCGACCGGGATCAGGCCGTCAGCAGGGATTTCGACTGCATAATCAGCGGCACGGACAACGACAGGATCAACGGGAAGACCAACCGTGCGCTGTTCCTCATCGACGGGGACATGAGGGTCAGGTACTGTTGGAGGGCCGCGGTCCCGCACGATACCGTACCCATGGACACCCTGTTGGAGGCCATAGACGAGGCCCTGTCATGAGCGGCCGGGACCTCCTGAACTGTCTCGAAGGGAACGGATCCGGAGGAGTACCTACATTCCTGTACGATACATCCCTCGGTACCGTGTATGCGGGCATGGATGTGGATTCGATCTACAGGAACGGATTCGACGGGGAACGGTCGGCAAGGTCGATCTCCGCATGCAGGAGGGCGCTCGGCCACGACGGCGTCATAGGTTCCGTGCTCTGTACGGACGGACGGGCCATAGGTGCGGAGTACAGATACTTCCCGGACAGACAGCCGATGTTGGTGAGAGCGGCGTTCGCCGACCCGGGATCGCTCTACAGCCACTCGCCCGAGGACATGGAGGGGAGGTCGCTGGAGGAGTGCGTGAGATCGTACAGATCGGTGAGGCGTCGCGAACCGGATGCCGCCATCGCCGCCACGATACCGTCGCCGTTCCTCGTAGCGGCCACCGCGAGGGGCATAGAAGAGGTGATGATGGACATCATGTGCTCGCCCGATTACTTCTCCGATCTCATGAGGTTCTCCGTCAGGGTCACGGACATAGTGTCCGATGCCATCCTCGGCGATCCCTCCGCGGATTTCGTCGTCATCCCGGGCGCATACGACAACGTGGATCTGATCGGTGAGGACGACCTGCGCAGGGTCTGCGTCCCGGGCCTCGCACACACCTATGGGATCTGCAAAGGATACGGCAGGGATGTGGTGTTCCACCCGCACGGGATGTTCACATCCGACATCGGAAGACGCGCATTGGATCTCTTCATCGGCATGGGATTCGAATGCATCTACTACGGAGAGGGCAACGATCACGCGGAGATCGCGAAGATGTGCCGTGACAGGATACCCCTCATGGGCGGGGTGGATTCCGCCACGACGATCTATCTCGGACCCGACGACAGGGTCAGGAAGGATACGGGATACGTGCTGGACTCCATGCGGGAGAACGCGTTCATCTATTCCTGCTCGTGTTCGGTGGACAGGGGTCTGGACCTGCACCGTATGGAACTCATGATGTCCGTCGTGAAGGGAAGGTCTCACTCATCGTGATAGAAAGGACATCTCTCGCGTATGCATTCCCTGTTGAGGTCCGACATCCTGCACACCGGATCCTCCGGTACATCCATCTCGCTCCCGAATTTGTCCCTGGCGATGGATGCCCCGACCTGCAGCGCTATGATGGAATTCCTCTTGCAGCAGCGGGGTCCGCCTATGATGCCCATCCTGACCAGACACTGTGCGGTGGCAAGATTGACATCGCCCCATGTGTCCTCCGAATAGGGTGTGGTGCCCGACAGTACGCTGAGGAAGGTCCCGACGCTCACCGCCGCACCGCAGTTGCCCATGAGACCGCAGGACCCGGGAGGCACCTGCCTCGCACGTTTGCACAGTTCATCCAACATGGCACCGAGGTCTATGCCCGTACCCGCATTCCGGTGTGCGGCCAACAGTGCGGATCCGACGGCGACGTGATGCCTGAAATCATGCATCCTCATCCTTCCGGTATCCACGATGTCCATGAACACCACATACGGATCGGACGAGGTGGAGTCCATGCATATCCTGCGTATCTCCCCGAACACGATGCTGTCCGAACACGAACGGCAGAGTCTGTGTCCGGAATCGCATACCGTCAGCTTCGATTCTTTGCCACATACGGTGCATACACCGTCCGATTCACTCACCTGACCGGAACCGCACATCGCACAAGCGCCCGCCATCTGAAATCCTCACACAATGTAACGGCTTATGTACCGTAAATACGCACCGTATGCCTGGAACAGGATGATGACGTATTTATATTGACAATATGTTTATAAATTGGGTTATTTAAAAAACCCAGGAGATATATAATGAATACCATAAAAATGGGAAAGGTGGAAGTGTCCATCGGGGACCTTCTCATCTATATTGGTGCACTTGTGGTCATCATCTCGATATTCCTTTCGTACCTCGATGCCACATCCTTAGGAGACACTGCTTCATCTACCGGTATCGACGTCATCACCGGCAAAGACGTTGACGCATCCGATCTGTCGTTCGTTCACTTCGCACCCCTCTTCACGCTGATCTTCGCTATCATAGGGGCCATCGCCGCTGTGCTGCCGATGTTCACCAAGGGTATCGACGCGAAGATCCTGGCCTTCATCGAGGTCGGTGCATTCGCGATCGCGGCCATCTTCGCCATCGTGTTCGTTGCGATGGGAGCGGGACCCGACCTCTATGTTGGAACCGCGAGGGACGCCATCAAAGCGTTAATCGATTCCGGTATCCTGAAGCAGAGCCTCGGTGTCGGTGCATACCTCGGCCTCATCGCATCCATCGTCGGTGTCATCGGCGCAGGTATCAACGTCAAAGAGAACCTCTGATCCCCCAATCACCGGGATTCCAAACCTTTTACACCTTATTATTATGAATTTTAAAACAATATCCTGTCATTTTCGATTTTTTTAACCCAAAAAGATACGTATGTTCAAATATCATTAGAAAAATCGATGATGCAGTGAGGTGTACTTAACACCAATTATAAGGAAAGTGAGAACAAATGTATGGAAAAAAGATTCGTATGGAAAGGATCCTCGACAGGAAGACCGGTAATGCCGTCATCGTCCCCATGGATCACGGAATCTCCGTCGGACCTCTCAGCGGACTCGTCGACATGAAGAAGACGGTCAACGACGTATCGCTCGGCGGCGCCACCGCTGTCCTCATGCACAAGGGTCTCGTAAGATACTCCTACCGTATGTCCGGGAAGGACGTGGGACTCATCATGCACCTTTCCGCATCCACCGACCTCGGACCCACCACCAACAGCAAGGTCCTCGTCGGAAGCATAGAGGAGGCCATCAAGATGGGTGCCGATGCCGTATCCGTCCACATCAACTTCGGTTCCGAGGACGAACCCAACATGCTGGAGTCCGTCGGCGACATCTCCCGCAGATGCAGCGAATGGGGGATGCCCCTCCTCGTGATGGCGTACCCCCGCGGACCCCAGATCAAGAACCAGTACGACCCCGATGCCATCGCACACTGCGCGAGGGCGGCGGCGGAACTCGGCGCGGACCTGGTCAAGGTCAGCTACACCGGGGACATCGACTCCTTCAGGGAGGTCTGCAGAGGTGCCCTCGCACCCATCGTCATCGCCGGCGGACCCAAGATGGATTCCGACATGGACATCCTGAACATGGT
>JBJEZZ010000029.1:0-15398 GCA_051887655.1 Candidatus Methanomethylophilaceae archaeon
CGTTCTCAAGTACATATCCGAAGATTTCTCTCCCGCACCCTATTGGTCCGGTACCAGCGGCAACGATATCATAAACACATTGCTCGACTCGGCGGACAATGATGTCTACTCGGAACTTCTCAGACTCGGTAACGGCGAGAACATAATATCATCTTTGAATTCTACGGTCGTAATGAACGATATAGGTGTCGATGAAACGGCCATCTATTCGATCATGGCGGTATCCGGATATCTTAATGCCGTACCGGATGATTCCGATTCGTTCTCATTATCCATCCCGAACAAAGAGATGTACAAGGTATTCGCCGAGATGATGACGAAACAATCGGTGGTAATGCGAACACTGCATTCGCATATCTGTTCGACGGTATGGAAAGTATGAACACGGATAAGATGCAGAAAGCATTGGATATGATCTTCAACAAGAACATACCTTTCATACTTCTATCGAAAGAGAAGGATTATCAGTTGATCCTTGGAGCGGCCGCAATGAGCCGTTTGGGAAGATATACCGTCTCACTGGAAGAGGGAGCAGGGAACGGAAGGGCCGACATCATGATGAGACCCAATCGTCCCGGATTGCCGAACATCATCCTGGAGATGAAGAGATCATCCTCGATCGACGATCTTGAATCGGATTCCTCAAAAGCCATATCCCAGATCGAAGAGAAGGATTACTTCCGCGACATGAAGGGAAGGACTCTGCTCTACGGCATCGCATTCAACGGGAAGTCATCCAGGATCTCTATGAAAGAGACATCCGATCGATGATCCGGTGAAGTATACCGATCGGAAAGGTTGAATGGTTTTTGGATGGCCTCGGTCTCCCAGGTGGCACATCACATCGTACGTGCGGCGTACGCCTTCAGTTCGGTGGGCTTTCCGCAGACTATGCACTTGCCCTCGAACCTGCCCTCGGGCCTGTACGGGGTTCCGAGGATCTTGATGTCGTGCTCGTCCTCGAACCTGTGTCCGCACTCCTCGTCCCCGCACCATCCGAAGGAATAGATGCGCAGGTCCGCGGTATCCTCCTTCGGGATCTCGGACATGGACTGGATGTCCTTGGTGGCATCGTCCTGGAACGCCTTGGCCCTGGCCTTGAGGGTGTTCATGATGTCGTCGAGGATGATCTGCGTACCGGGTATGAGGGAATCCATGGCGATCGTGCCCTTCTCCCCGGTGTCCCTTCTGGCGAACGTCACCACACCGTTCTCGATATCGCGGCCTCCGAGCTCGAACCTGAGCGGTACGCCCTTGATCTCCCAGTCGTAGAACTTGCTTCCGGGGCGGTCGTCCCTGTCATCCAGCTTCACGCGGAACCCTGCGGAGACGAGTCTGTCCCTCAGTGCCTCCGCGGCCACGCCCACATCCGCGGCGTTCTTCTTGGACAGGATGGGGACGATGACTATCTGGAACGGGGCGATCGCGGGGGGCAGGATCAGACCGTTGTCGTCACCGTGCACGCTGACCACCGCACCGAGCAGCCTCTCGCTCATACCGTACGTGGTCTGGTGGACGTACTTGTGCGAACCGTCCTCGTCCTCGTAGGTGATGTCGTAGGGGACGGAGAAGTTCGTACGGTAGTGGTGTACTGAACCCAACTGGAGCGTCCTGTGGTTGGGCATGACCGTGTCGATACCGACGGTGTAGTACGCTCCGGGGAACTTGTCCCACTCGGTGCGCCTCAGGAGGGTGTACGGGAGACAGAGCTTGTCCATGATCTTGGCCAGGATGTCGAGGTCCTCCTCGATCTGCTTCTGTGCGTCCTCCTCGCTGTCGTGACATGTGTGGGACTCGAAGAAGTGGATCTCCCTGACGCGTATGAACGGACGGGTTTGCTTGGTCTCGTAACGGAACGTGTTGACGATCTGGTACGTCTTGAGCGGAAGGTCCTGGTGGGACCTGATCCAGAGGGAGAACATGGGGTACATGGCGGTCTCCGAGGTGGGCCTGGTGACCAGGCGCACATCCAACTCGTTCTGCCCGGCGTGGGTGACCCAGTAGACCTCGTTGTCGAATCCCTTGATGTGGTCCTTCTCCTTCTTGAACTCCGTCTCCGGGATGAACAGGGGGAAGTTGACCTCGTCGTGATCGGTGGCGTCCAGCTCCTGCCTGATGTAGGTGTCGATGAACCTCATTATCTTCCAGCCGTACGGGGTCCATACGTTCATCCCCTTGATGGGATATCTCTTGTCGCAGAGATTGGCCTTCTCGACCATCTCCAGATACCACTCCGCGTAGTTCTCGTACTTCCCTGTCATGCGATCAGCTCCTCAGCGCCCTCGCGATGATGCCTGCCACGGAGATGTGGGAGACGGGGTTCTCCAGGGTGTTGCACGAGAGGATACCGTCCAGGTAGCTGCCGGTGAGCTTCTCGATGGCGTTGTTGACGAACACACCGTGCGTGCATGCCACGTATACGGACCTCGCTCCGGCGGCCTTGAGCTGTGCGGTCGCAGCCATGATGGTGCCTCCCGTGGAGATCATGTCGTCCACGATCAATACGGATTTGCCATCGACGTTGGACTTGGCGGGTTTGATGTTGACCTCGGTACCGGAGAGACGGGTCTTCTCCAGGTGGTCGTACTCCACTCCGAGCCTGGTACCCACGTCCTTGGCGCGTCCGGCGGCACCGATGTCGGGGGACATGACGATGTCGATACCCTTGTCCTTGAAGTAGTCGGCGATGGATTCGGCCGCCTTGAGATCGGTGGTGGGGCAGGAGAAGTAACGAAGTACATCCTCCTTGTGGATGTCCACGGTGATCACGCGGTCGCAGTTCATGTTGAGGACCTTGCAGACGACCTTGGCGGATTCGGGTTCGCCGTTCTTGAAGATGCGGTCCTGCCTGGCGTATCCGAAGTAGGGTATGACGCAGGTCACGGACCTGGCGCCCAGGTTCCTCACGACGTCCTGGAGGAGCAGCATCTCCACCAGGTTCCCGTCGGGATACGTGTTCTGGACGATGACGACGTCGTCGTCGAGGGCATCTGCATCGATACGTGTGTAACACTCCCCGTCGGGGAATCTCGTGGATGCGGCGGCTATGAACTGACAGTCCAGCGCCGTCGCGAGTTCCTTAGCCAAGTCCCTGGAAGAAGAACCGCCTACTACAATCATACGTGTGACTATGGATACCTTCCCTTTAAGGATTGCGCGCGCGGGACCGACCGCGTTTCTTATAACCGATGGGAGACTATGAACCGACAGGGATGCGACAGTGACCGATGGACAGGACAACATCGAGGATACCATTCAGATGGACATAACCGCCGTCCGCACGGACGGCACCGCGGAGACCGCCGGGGACGATGTGGTGGGTACGATATTCGGCGACGTGGGTACCAACAGCTTCAAGTTCGCCGTGACCGGGGCCGCGGAACGCTCCGATTACATCTCGGCGGACCACCCGGACTGCGGACCTGTGCTGTGCCAGATCGGGAGTATCGTCAGGAAGACGGCCATGACTCTGGAGAAGGCGCTGGATGCCGAATGCAACGACGTCTCCAAGGACAGGATAATCGCCACGGCGGATGTCATCGGTTACAAGGACGACAAGGGCCTCCTGCAGATACCGAGGACGACATTCCTCGCGGGTACGCGCGTGAGACGCGCCGAACCCGATTTCATCAGGAGGGTGCTGGGTCTGAGGGACGATGCGAAGACGTGCGCGTACATCGGCATGCTGAGGGGATACGACATGCCCATGATGCTGGACATCAACAGTCTGGTACAGCGCCACGTGAGCATACTGGCGAAGACCGGAGGGGGCAAGAGCTACATCTCCGGTGACATCATCGAAGAACTGATGAAACATAACGTGACATGCGTTATCGTGGATCCCCACGGCGAGTACGGTGCCATGCGCGAACCCGCCGGGTCTGGCGACGGGAGGTTCGGGATCGAACCCCGCGGGTATCCGGATTCCATCGTGGAGTTCGGGGTCCAGGAATGCGATGGTATGAGACCTCTCAGGTTCACGTTCAAATCGCTGGATTCCAGGGACATACTGGACCTCCTCCCGTCATCCGATTCGAAGAACGGCCTGTCCGCGCTGACCAGGGCGATGGAGGCCGTGAAGGAGAGGAAACCGCTGTATTCGGTGAGGGATGTCATAGACGAACTGTCCGCATCGGAGTCCGGGAAGGTGCACTCGCTCATCGCGGACCTAGAGGCAGTGGATGCGCTGGGTCTGTTCTCCGAGAGAGGGAACCACATCACCGAGCTGATCCAGAAGGGGAAGACCACCATCCTCAACCTGAAGGGCGTGGCCCCCGACATCCAGCAGATAATCGTCAGGAGGCTCGGTACCATGCTGTTCGAGCTGAGGAAGGCGGACAAGGTGCCGCCGCTCATGATGGTCCTGGAGGAGGCGCACAACTACTGCCCTCAGAACGAGGGCACCCTCTGCAAGAAGATCATCACCACGATAGCGTCCGAGGGAAGGAAGTTCGGTCTGGGCCTCATGGTGATAAGCCAGAGGCCTGCGAAGATCGACAAGAACGTACTGTCGCAGTGCGGGACGCAGATAATACTCAAGGTCACCAACCCCAACGACCTGAAGGCCATAACGGCATCCATAGAGGGACTGACGGGAGGGATGGAGCAGGACATACCGGGTCTGCCCATCGGTACCGCCATGGTCGTGGGTGCGGGCATACAGACCCCCATGCTGGTGGAGGTACGCCCGAGGGAGAGCAGGCACGGAGGTGCCAGCATACAGATTCTGGAGAATGACGACGATGAATGACACCATCACCGAGGCCAAGATAGACAGGTACCTGGACATCACCAGGAGGGCGTTGGAGAAGCTGAGGGTGGTCACGCCCGACCGTTCCTTCGGGAAGAGGCTCGCGGACGACTTCCTCACCATGGCCACGTCCTATTACGAGGATGCCAAACACTTCAGGGCACAGGGCGATCTGGTGACCGCGTTCGCATCCGTGAACTATGCGCACGGATGGATAGACTGCGGGGCCAGGATCGGACTGTGGGACGTGGACGGGGACGACGTCCTGTTCACACTGTTCGAATGAATCTAGATGATTCTCGGAAGCCCGTCCGTGGACGGGCACGAGTATATGGGGACATCTCCGAGGATATCCCTGACCTCGTCCTCCGGCAGGGTGGTGAATATGCTGTGACCCAACATGCACATCCCGGCGGGTCCGTGGGGGGTCAGCAGATCCAAAGCTTCGCGGACGTCGTCGGATTCGAGGCCTACCGAACGGGAGAACTCCCTGGAGAGCGAGAACAATCTTCCTTCCGTGGGGTCGCGGACGAACCCCTCCACGCAGCGCTCGCCTGCGATCTCCATCCTGGCACATACCTTGGGATCGTCCAGAACCGATCCGGTGTGCATCTTCCTCCCTACGACGGCCAGCGTGAGCGAATCGAATCTCAGACCGGTGCCGATGACCTCCCCGTGAGGCGGGAGTCCGGCACGCACCCTCACCGGTTGATGCACCGGAAGAGACAGTGCTGATACGTCACCCAATCCACCGCCGCCCTCGATCTCCGCCCTGTGCGCGTATTGGAAGGAGTCGTCCATATCCCCGGTCGCGGCCAATGCAGCCGCTATCGCACCTGCGGCGGACATGCCGAATCCCTGTCCCACCGGAAGGTCGTTCCTGACCGTGACGTCGTATCCCCTGTCGGGACGGATCGCTCCCAGAAGACGTCTGGTGACCGCGGCGTCCGCCTCGGTCCCGTCCATGGTCACGGTTATCCTGTCGTCGGAACGCTCCTCCAGCGTGACCTCCGAACCCAACGCTATGCGTATGCCCGCACCGATGGACCCGGTGGTCATCATGTCCCCCGTCCTGACCGGACGGAAGAAACAGGTTATGTGACCCGGACAGAAGGCCCGGATCATAGGAGTCCCGAGCAGAAGTCCATGATGGAGTCGGCGACCTTGCCCTTGGGCCCGGAGATCTCCTTCTCGGAATCGCCGGTGATCAGGATGACGGATGTCGCCGACCTTCCCGCGGCATCGATATCGTTGGCGACGATCGCGGTGAGGTCGTACATCTCCATCCTTGCCCTGGCCTTGGCGATGAGCTCCTGCTTGGACATGCCGGATTCCGCCTTGAATCCGATGACCTTGTCGCACCTCTCGCGTATGTAGGGGAGCACCTTCGGAACGGGCTGGAGCTTCACGTCGAAGGTCTGGTCGCTGGGGACCTTACCTTTCTCCACGTGGTCGGGAGTGAAATCGGCGAGTGCCGCGGGGACTATGACTATGTCGTGGTCGATGGTGCGGACCATCTCGCACAGCTGTGCCACGGACTCGAAGCGTCTGATGGGGATGTAATCGGGAAGTGCCACGCTGGCACCTCCCATCCACAGCTCCACGTCTGAACCGCGCTCGAAGGCGCGCTCGGCGAGCTTCACGGCCATGAGTCCGGTGGAACGGTTGGTGACTATCCTCATATCGTCGATGGGTTCCTCGGAACGTCCTCCGATGATGAGGATCCTCTTCTTCTTGAGATCGTCCTTGGAGGTCAGCCTGAAGGCCCATGCCACGATCTCGTCCTTGGATGCGACCTTCGCCCTGTTGTCCGCCAGGTGGGGTCCGATGAACGATACACCCCATGATTTCAGCTTGGAGATGTTGTCCCTCACGGCGGGGTGGTTCATCATGGAGTTGTGCATCGCAGGCGCGATGGCTATGGGGATGCCCGCACCGAGGGCGACGGTGGCCATGGATGTGACCGGGGTGTCATCGATGCCGGATGCGATCTTGGAGATCGTGTTGGCGGTGGCGGGATAGATGAGGAGTGCGTCGGCTATGCCCTTGTCGAACATCTCGACATGTTCCGTCTTACCGGTGAGCTTGGTGACCGGCACGTGTCCGGATGCGAACTCCATGGACAGCGGAGTGATTATCTCCTGCGCCCCGTCGCTCATGACGGGGATGACGTTCGCACCGTGGCGTATGAGCTCCCTGATGGTGGAGAAGCATTCCGTGGCGGCTATGCTGCCGGTAATCCCTACGACGATGGTCTTGCCTCTCAGCTTGTTGCTCTTCTCACAATAGATCTCCTCAGACGGATGCATGTCTTTTCACCTCATTCTCTCCATGATGTATTCCATCGAAACCGATAGCAGTTCATCCTGCGGGAGGGTCGCGTCCAATACGACGAATCCCCTCTCCCCGGCTATCTCCAGATATCTGTCCCTGACGCGCCTCTGGAAATCCAGGCGCTCGAACTTGCTCATGTCCTCCCCCCTGCCGGCCACGCGTCCCATCCCTGCCTCCGGATCGATGTCCAGCAGGAACGTTATGTCCGGTTCGACGGCGACCCTGGCGTTCAGATCCCTCAGCAGGCCGATGTCCACCGGGGAATCTCCCGCGGACTGATATGCCAGCGTGGACGCGTAATAACGGTCGCAGACCACGGTCCTGCCTTCCTCCACCATGCCCATGATCTCGTCGGTGTGGCAGGCGCGGTCGGCCATGAACAGGAAGACCTCAGCGTAGGGGTTGTCCGTGCCGCCGTCCCTCAGGATGGATCCTATCCTCCCTTCCGTGGGTTCCGCGGTGGATACGGCGGCGATCCCGCGCGATGTCAGTGCAGCGCATATACGGTCGCGTAAGGTCGTCTTACCGGAACCGTCTATGCCTTCGAGAACTATGAACAGACCTCTGCCCGACATCCTTAATCAGGTATGTATCGGCACTCTTTAAAGGTGATTGATGGGGACCCATCATGCGCGGGAGTTCGCACCGTCGCACGAACGCACGAGACGGTCGTACAATGAATGCAGACTCTCCACATCCTTGATGTCCCTGCGGCACAGGTCCGCCAGGCGTCTGCGTATGTCCGTGTCGTACTCTATGCACATCGCATCCAACTGTACGGACAACTCGTGTGCCAGATATTCGCCCTTGTTGTCCCAGTCCGTGAGTATGACCGCCTTGGATCCGCGTCCGTTGACGTACTCCGCGGCCCTCAGGGGACCGCCCTCGCGCTGGACCATGAAACATTCGAACCCGCCGATGAGACGTTCCAGGGACGCCCTGTCCTTGATCCCCTCGATCAGGATTATGTGGTCGGCCGCCATGGCATCCAGGTCGTCCAACACCACATCCAGCAGTTCCAGGCGTTCCCCGTCCCTCATCTGCCCTCCAGTCTGGAGACGGCGGTCTCCCTGTCGCCGTGTATGAGCACGGTCTTCTGTCTGCTGGTCATCCCGCGGATGACCTCGCATCTGAAACCGGTGATCTCCGTCATCAGGGATTGGACCTCCTTGTTGGCACGGCCCTCCAGCGGAGGTGCCTTCACGCGGAAGATCAGGGCCTTCCTCCATTCGTCCACACCCTCAGGACCGCAGCGGTTGGATCTCGGGGACACCATGAGGTCTATCTCGCAGCCGTCCCTGACGGTACGCACTATGTCCGCGATCTCCATCGGAGATCCTCCGCAGACCCTTCCATGAACCTCTCCAACTGGTCCGGGTACGGCATCCCCGCCTGTGCGGAACCGTACATGACCTTGTACGAGGCGGCGTACTGGGATATGCGCACGGCCTCCCCCAACGGCATGCCACCGGACAGCCTGTACGCCAGATTGCCCGCGAACGTGTCCCCCGCGCCGGTGGTGTCCTTCACCCTCTCTATCTTCGGTGCGGGGATCCTCACCAATCCGCCGTCCATGAACATGACGCCGTCCCCTCCGAGGGTGGATATCAGCTTGCCACCGCATCTCAGAACCGCATCCTCTGGGGTGGCGCATCCGGTGACGGCAAGGCTCTCCGACCTGTTCGCCGTCACGTATCTCACGGAACCGAACCTGCGCATCCCCTCCTCCGTGGAGAGATCCAACTTATCGGGATGGCACGGGGTCAGCGATACCGGTATCCCGTTCTCCGAACATATCTCCAGGAGACGGTCCAACGCGGGTGCGGGTATCTTGGTGTGGGTCATGACGATGCGGGAATCCAGGATCGTGTCCGTGCACGAATCGATGATCTCGGGCGACAGAGTATCGGTGGCATCCGTCCCCCTAACGATCGTGTTGTCCCCGTCCGTCCCGATGATGACGTCGTTCACGTCGGTCCTGTGTCCCGCGGAGATGCGTATGTTTGACACATCGATGCCCTCCCTCTCCAGATTGGATATGACCTTCACTCCGTTATCGTCGTCGCCCACGCAGGATATGACACAGACCGACCCGCCGGCCCTGGCCGCGGCCACCGCCTGGTTGGCCCCCTTGCCTGCCGGCACGACGGAATCCGGGACGTCGGATACGGTCCCGTCCTTCCCGGTGACGAATATGCGGTCCATCCCGCAGCCTCCGACGACGCAGACATCGAACATATGAGGTCATCGGACCGGAACGGTATAACGCTATCCCATCGGACAGGTGATACAAAAGAGGTAAATGGTTGGGGTAAGGGGTGAAGAGGGATTTCAGCTCTTCATTACTGCGACCAGGAAGATCGCGACCGCGACAATCGCACCGATCAGGATGGCGACGAAGTCGAGCACCGCCTGGAGGACCACGTTGGTGAATCCGCAGACATAGAATGCATCGATGCCGCTGTATCCCGCCAGATATATCCAGAGTGCGCCTACGACCAGTCCGACGAGCAGGAGGACGAATCCGATGGTCCTGCTCTTACCGGTACCGAAGTATGCCGTGAATATACCTGCCAGGAGCATGACGAGTGCGAATGCGAGTATGACCACCGTCAGGAATGCCATAAACTCCATTCTCTATCAACTCCTCCTCACCCACATCGGGCGAGTTATGTTCTTCCATAATCGTGGCCCGATATATAGGTTCGTTCTGACCATGCGGATTCCGTTAGCGAATGCCGATGTCACGGACATCCGCTGCCCCCGCACGTACGGTCGGGGGGATACGCAGGAGGGTATGCCAAGGTATGTACGCACACCATATGCCAGACGTCGATAACCGCCGTGTCCGCGGGACGGGATAATCCCGAATAGGATACTATAATATCATGGTTCGACGATTATCGAACATATGTATAGAAACGTCCGTCAGGCCGTGATAATGGTGGGCGGTATGGGGACACGTCTCAGACCGCTGACCAATACCAGACCTAAACCGATCCTGCCTGTTGCAGACAAACCGTGTCTGGGATATCTCATAGATTCCTTCGTGAGAGGCGGCATAGAGGAGATCTACCTCGCGTGCGGATACAGATCGAAACAGCTGATGGATGCCATCGGGGACGGTTCCGACCGCGGGATCGTGATAAGGTACTCCTTCGAGGAGACCCCGTTGGGCACCGGAGGCGCCATCAAACTGCTGGAGGACGTCCTTGACGACGTGTTCGTGGCCGCGAACGGCGATGTGTTCGCGGACTTGGACCTGAAGAAGGAGATCGACGTCCATCTGGACAACTCCGCCGACATCACCCTGGCACTCACACCCGTGGACAACCCCTGGGAGTTCGGTACCGCCGTACAGGACGGTACGGGACGCATCGTCAGGTTCATGGAGAAACCCAGGAAGGAGGATGTCATCTCCAACATGATCAACGCGGGGATATACGTGGTGAACAAGGAGATGATATCGTACATACCCAAGAATGAACCGTACGACTTCTCCAAGGACCTCGTTCCGAAGAAGACCGACGAGGGATCCCGCATATGGGGACATCATCTCGACGGCATATGGATGGACGTGGGGAGGCGCAGCGACCTGATACGCGCCAACATGACCGTCGCATCCGGCACCGACAGGGGACCGATGAAGTTCGTGACCGAGACCAACATCTCCGGTACGCTGTACCTCGGGAACAACGCGAGCGTCACCGGGTCCGATGTCGCCGATGCGGTCGTCATGAAGGGTGCCGCGGTGGTGAACTCCAAGATCAGGAACTCCGTGATCATGCCCGGTACGATCGTGGACGGCGCCACGGTCATCGATTCCGTGATAGGCGAGAACACCGTCGTACGCAGAGGCGCCGTCATCAGGAACTCCCTGGTGGGGGACGGGGAGATAGTCGCGTCCAACACCGTAGTGGAGAACAGGGAAGGGGCCTGACATGGAGACCATGAGGATCGTGGAGGCGAATCCTTTCTTCTATCCCTTCCTGGGGGGCATAGAGCACAGGATGCACATGACGTCCAAGCTCTTCGCGGCCAGGGGACATGACGTCACCATACTGACGTCCCGTCTTCCCGGCACCCCGGAAGAGGAGGAGACCGAGTACGGATACAGGATCGTCCGCGTACCCTCAAGTTTCATAAACGTCTACAACCCGCCGTACGTGATATCGAAGAAGGTATTGGAGACGCTGAACGGTCTCGATGCGGATATCATGAATTACAACTACAGATGGGCACCGTCCTTCGACAGGGACATGGCCAGATACACCGGGAGGAAGGTGTTCACCTACCACAACATGTGGGGCGAGGGGATAGGCATAACCGGGAAGATATCCGAGATAAACGACGGACTCTACCGGAAGAAGCTGATGACGTACGACCACATCGTCGCGATCACGGACTGCGTCAGGGACGACCTCGTGAGGAGGGGCATACCGCAGGAGATGATCACGGTGATCTCCAACTGCCTGGAGACCTTTCCCGAGCTCTCCGACGAGGAGGGGGAGTTCATCCTCAACCTCGGACGTATGGTGGGCACGAAAGGTCTGGATTATCTCGTGGAGGCCATGAGGGACGTGGACTACAGACTGGTCATGTGCGGCAAGGGGCCCGAGGCCAAGCACATCTCCAAGCTCATAAGGAAGTATAGATTAGAAGATAGGATAGAGATGAGAGGCTGGGTCAGCGACGAGGAGAAGGAGCGTCTCATGAGCACCTGCAAGTTCTTCGTCATGCCTTCGATATACGAGGCGTACGGCCTTGCCGCATTGGAGGCGCTGTCATACGGCAAACCCATTGTCTGCACGAACGTGGACGGCCTTCCGGGGAACGTGAAGCATGCCGGCTACTACGTGAGACCCAGGGACTCCGCGGGATTGGCCGCCGCCATCAACGACCTCCTCACGGACGACGACAAACGCAGGGAACTCTCCCGGAACGCGTTGGAGGTCGTCCACGAGTTCACATGGGACGACCAGATCAGGAAGACCGAATCGCTGTACAGGAGCATCGTGGATTCCGACAGCGATTAATACCCGTGTCAAGTTCTGGATGTCATCATGATCGGTCATGAGATGATCTTCTCCGCACTCGTAATCGTCACGCTGATGATGGTGCTGCTCTCGGTACCGTCCATATTCATCACCCTGTCGCGCTCGGCGAAGCAGTACAAGAAGTACACCGCGCTGAGGCTTCTCACCAGGATGGAGGACATACCGAAGAACTCCCTCGGGGAGTGGAACGCCGTGAAGAGCGACGTCGGATACATCTCGCTGATCACCGAGGAGATCGAGAGGATGGGTGCGCTCAGACCCGCACTCTTCAATTCCCAGATCGCCGCGGTACTGATCGTCGTTCTCATGATATATCCCGGGTACGAGACGGATGTCATGATCCTGATGCTCCTTCTGCTCGCACTGTGCATAGTGGCCGTGATATACGGTTACGTGAACATGAAGCGCTTCGGCGCGGAATACCTCAACACCGTCCGCAAGATGTCGGACGACGGACACGGTTCCAACGACAGCATGTACGTCTGACCCGGAACGGACCGAGGGTACATGTATCGAGAGGCACGTCCCCTATACAAAGGAGGGAGCGGCGACGGCATCCGACGGTATGGACATTGGATACATGATACGCAGGACGGACATGGTTCTCATGACCGTCCTGACCGTGATCGCATCGGCCCTGATATTCTCGCGCATCGGATTCGAATCCCTGTGGGAGGACGAGGGTATGACGTACTACTACGCGTACCTGCTGGATCCCGTATTCTCCTTCCTCCGCAGCGACCCGGGCGCCCCGGTCGGATTCTACACTCTGGAGAGGATCATGCTGTGCGTGTTCGGGATCAACGAGATATCGTTGAGGTTCGTCCCTTGTGCGTTCGGAGTGCTCTGCATACCGTCGATGTACATCCTGTCCCGCAGGTTCGGTATCGGAAGGATATGCTCCGCGTTGATATCGCTGATACTGCTGACGTCCGTCCCGTTCGTCGTACAGGCGGGCTATGCCCGCCCATACACATCCGCACTGTTCTTCGTAATATGGATATCATACTTCGCCGCCGATGTCCTGGAACGCAGCGACGAGAAATCGTGGAAGGGATTCACGGTGACGTCGGCCGTGTCGATGTACTTCTTCTACACCATGTTCATCCCGATCGGTGCGTACCTGCTGTGGTTCATGCTCAGGGATGCGGTCGTGTACGACGGTGACGGAAAAAGGAGAATCCATTGGGAGAACGCCGGACCGGTCCTCAAGCGCACCCTGAAAATCGTACTTTATGCATCCCCGGCGATATTCGAGTTCTTCGTAGCCACATTCTTCTATGCGAACATGAGCAACATCGGATACGCATCCGGATTGCAGTTCTTCCCCGCGATGCTGTCCTACCTGTTCCGGGACTCCGTCCCGCTGATCGTCCTCGCGCTGTGTCTTACGGCCATGGGGATCGTATCGATGCGTGACATGGACAGGAGGAGGAGGTCGTCTTCGCGTACGCGGTGATAATCATACTGTTGTTCGTCATGTCCCTCAGGCGCCTGTATCCCAGGTACACGCTGTACACCCTGCCCGTGATGCTGCTGATCATGGCCCACGGGGCCGTATCCGAAAGGATGACAATGAAGGTCGTCGCGTCCGCAGGCATCTCCCTGATGGTGATGATGACGGCCATATTATTGCCGCCCGTATTCGAACAACACTCGGAGCCCGATTACAGGGGTGCGTACGGATACGTCTCGTCGAACGCGTCGGAGGGCGACATCATGATCGTAGTACCGGACGAGGACGGCGTGAAGTACACCGTACAATTCTATTACGACGGTGATGCCGACAGAACGGTCACCATGCATCTGGCATCCACGGCCGATGAGATCGATGCGTTGGTGGACGGACATCCCGGTTCCGTATGCTACGTGGTGGCGAACGCGTCGTATACGGACGATGACGTATATTCCGTACTCACGCCGGAGAGACTGGCATGGCGCAACGGGGACATGACCGTGTTCGTTCTGTGATGTTCACAGAGATGCGTCCGCAGGACGGCGGGAGAGTACCGTCGGACATGCGATCCAGATATGTCCAGACGATCTCTTTATCCGATACCGGTATGCGGGATCCGGGACGGGCACGTATGTCCGGATGACGGCGGAGCAGATACTTTTGGAAACAGTTAAAGCCAACCGACATCTATGGAAGGGACATGGCCACAGTAAAGCTGAAGACCAACATGGGCGACATCGACATCAAGATGTACGAGGACATGCCCATCACCGCAGGCAACTTCGTAAAACTCGTGAAGGAAGGATTCTACGACGGACTCACCTTCCACAGAGTGATCGCTGACTTCATGATCCAGGGCGGATGCCCCAACGGGAACGGTACCGGCGGACCCGGATACACCATCAAGGACGAGTTCGTGAAGGGACACTCCAACAAGAGAGGTACGATCTCCATGGCCAACGCCGGACCCAACACCGGAGGGAGCCAGTTCTTCATCAACCTCGTCGACAACGGCTACCTGGACTGGGACAACAGGAGCACTCCTTACGCACACCCCGTGTTCGGGAAGGTCGTCAGGGGGATGGAGGTCGTCGACGCCATCGCTGCCGTCGAGACGAACAGGAACGACAAGCCCCTGTCCGACGTCGTCATCGTACAGGCGACCGTCGAAGAGTGAACGAGACTCTGAAGAGGGCCTGCGGGCCCTCGCAACCATTTCAAAGAAGGACGCTCGCGTCTCCCTTTAACCGACACCGCACATCATCTGGATGACATCGATAACATGCTGTTCGACGACAGGATCATCGGCCTTACGGAGGGATACGACTGGGTATCGGTCGACATATTCGATACCCTGCTCATACGTCCGTACGTGGAACCGAAGGATCTGTTCCTGCATATGGAGAAGGCGTTCGATGCTCCCGGATTCTGCAGGGAGAGGATGGATGCGGAACGCAGGAACCGCGATCCCGAGAACGGAGAGGTGACGTTCGACAGGATCTACGAGGACATCGGTCCCGAATACTCCCATCTCAAATCGAAGGAGCTGGAGTTCGAGAGCAGATCCGTGGTTCCGAAGGTCATGAGAGAGACGTTCTCCAAGCTGGTATCCGAGAAGAACGTGATCCTCCTCTCCGACATGTACCTCCCGACGGATTTCATAAGGGAACTGTTGGAGAGGAACGGCATAGTGGGTTTCAGGGACATCCTGATCTCCGGGGATGTCGGTGTGAACAAACATCACGGGAAACTGTTCACATACGCCATGGAAAGGCACGGCATATCCCCTTCGGAACTGATA
>JBJEZZ010000030.1:0-14723 GCA_051887655.1 Candidatus Methanomethylophilaceae archaeon
GAATGCGGACGCGGAACCGCGTATCCCCATCCTCTCCAGCCTGGCGTTCAGGTCGGGACGTCCGTTCAGTCCGTCCATGCATACCGAACGTACGCCGGTCCCGATGATGGCCTCCGCGAGCTCGGATTCCCTGCCCTCCAGCGTGGACAGCACCGGTCCCGCGAGACAGATCACCTTCAATCCGGCATCCACCATCGTGCGTATCGCATCTAGCCTCTCCGACGGCGGCGGGGCCCCCGGTTCGGTGCGTCTGCATACGGAGACGTCGGTGTTCGTGACGGTCACGCTGACCGAACGGTCCGCTCCCGACAGCAGGTCCATGTCCCTGGTGACCAGTCCGGATTTGGTCATCACCGACACGCGCAGGTCCGTGCGGGAGAGTATCTCGAGACACCTCCTGGTGAGCTCGAACCTCTCCTCGGCGGCCTGATACGGGTCCGTGGACGTGCCTATGCACACCGTACCGGACACCGTGCCCACCTCCCTCGCGAGACGGAACGGGATGTTCTCCCTGACCCCCGGGATCCTCCATCCCTTCCATTCGGAATGGGTGACCTCCGGCGCGTAGCAGTACACGCATCCGTGGGAGCATCCCGCATAGGGATTCAATGCGTAATCCACCCCGGGCAGACCGGACGGGCTCAATGCCCTCCTGCACTCTATGACCCTGTACGGCCCGTCCCATCTGTCACGGTTGACGAAATCGGTCAGCGAGATAGTCCTCGATCCTCCTTTGGCGTCTGTAGTCCCGCAGTATGCCCGATACCTCGAGCCATCTCTGCTTGGGTATGTCCATGACGGATCCCACGTAATCCATGGCCCCGTCCAACGATTCGAACCTGTGCGGTTCCGTCCTCAGTGCCGCGCGAACGTTCTCCCTCACGTTCCACACCCCCACAGGCATGACGTATCCGGGATGCGCCTCCCTCATGATGACCGCACCGGCCGTCCTCCCTTCGCGGATCAGAAGCTCGTTGACGGCCATCCTCGACGCGTAGTAGCATCCGCCTATGGATGCGTAATCCGTGCGTCCGTCGAAGAACTCGTGGTCCGATATTATCTCGATCTCCCTGCCCATCGGGTTCCAGGTGGTGCTGGGATACCACGCCTCTATCAGTTCGAACCTCCAGGTGCACGGCATCATCAGGATGCACCACCTGTTGTCGAGCTCCTCCCAGTGATAGATGCGGTACTCGTCTATGGTGTCGTTGAACCTCGTCGTCTCCAGGAGATGCTTCCCAATGATATCGTCGACGGCGGTTATGCTCCATCTCGTAGGCACGAAACGTCTCCTGCACGCGGTACCCATGGTGGCGGTGGAGAACGCCTTCTGTATCTCGGATATCAGGGTGCCGTTCTCGTATGCATTGATCACGGCATCGGAGGCGCGCATGTCCGTGTCGTAGAAGCTGCGTTCAAGGTACCTCTCGAACCTTCCCGTCCCGGCCTTCATGCTCTCCATCCTCGCGGACGGTCCGAACGGCTGCACCTCGTCATCCAATACGATGCGTCCCCTGGGTCTGTGCGAGAAGCTCGCCTCCATGTCCACCGGACGTTCGGTGAGGGCGATCTCCTGGATCTGTTCCGCTATGCGTCCCGCTTTGGCGAAATCGACGGCGTCGATCCTGTACTTCCCGCGGACGAGGCTGAACCTCATGTCGGTGATCTCGTCTATCGTCTTGCCGACCCATTCCTCCGGCCTGTCCATGACGGACGTGTCGCCGTGGAACGGGGGCAGCAGCGGACCTATGTCCACCTTCGGATAGCCGTACCGTCCTACGAAGACGGCGGGAGGACATGAACCTTCCAGATCCTTGAAATCGATCATCGGTGCGGTCTTCTGTCTGGAATAGAACTTGATCATCAGCGGACAGCGGTCCTTCCCGCAGAGACGCTTGGCACCCTTGCACAGGACGCACAGCCCGTCCCCGTCCGCCTTCCTGGGCGATACCGACTCCAGGGGGAGGGTGGCGTTGATCATCTGCGCCTTCCGGACACGGAGATCAATGCGGCGGTGGCGCCCGCGCCTATCCCGTTGTCGATGTTCACCACGGTCAACCCAGGAGAACAGCTCTGGAGCATGCCCAGCAGTGCCGCGAGGCCGTCGCCCCCGGCACCGTACCCTGTGGACACAGGCACACCGATCACCGGGACGGGGGACAGCGAAGTTATGACCGTCGGCAATGCACCTTCCATACCGGCCACCGCCACGATGGCATCGACGTCCTCCTCCAGCATCCTGCGCATCGGGCCCACCAGCCTGTGCATCCCGGCCACGCCTATGTCGTACGCGGTTATGCACTCCACGCCCATGGCCTCGGCCATCACCTTCGCCTCGCATGCTATGGGGATGTCGGACGTGCCCGCGGCCACGATGCCTATCCTCCCGCGGTCGAGAGGGGGCATCCTGCCGACGACCGCGATCCCGCAGTCCTCCATGATGACCGCGTCCGGCACCGCCTCCCTTATCGCATCCAGGTGTCCGGCCCCGGCCTTCGATACTATCGTGAGGGAGTCCCTGGACGAGACGATCCTAGCGACCGTCTCCGGCGTCTTGGACGCTGCGTACACGACCTCCGGGATCCCTTTCCTGAGCTCCCTGGCGCGGTCGAAGATCACGTCCCCTCCGATGGTATCCAGATAATCCAGGCGGAGCATCCTCTCCGCATCGTCCGCGGTGAGATCCCCGCGCTTGTATGACTCCAGGACCGAACGGATATCCATGCTGTTCTCTATGCCGCACATATAATTAAGTGGTTGCCTGCGATGCATATCCCATGGAAGATCCGTTCTCCGGACTCAGGGACAGCCTCTCCTCCATGGGGCGCGCGGTGGTCTGCTTCTCCGGCGGCAGGGACAGCACGGTACTGCTCTCGCTGTGCAGGGAATGCGTGGGCGACGGTGCGGTGGCGTTCCATCTGTCGGTACCGATGGAGAGCGCCCGCTCCGGATCCGTGATGAGGAGGATAGCGGGACATCTCGGTGCCGAGGTCACGGAGAGGACTATGGACGGACGCGTCTCCGACCTCATAATGTCCAACGGGAGGGACAGGTGCTACCTCTGCAAGAAGTGCATCTACTCGGAGGCGTTGGATCTTGCACATTCCCTTGGGATAAGACATGTCCTCTGCGGGGACAACTCCGACGACGACCCGGCGGAGAGGCCCGGGATGAGGGCCGCCGAGGAGATGGGGATAGGATCGCCGTTCAGGGACCACGGCATAACGAGGGATGACGTGTCATCGTACCTCGGAGGCATGGGTCTCCCGTTCGGTATCGTGAAGGAGACCTGCCTCCTGATGCGCTTCCCCGTAGGGACGCCGGTGGACGGTGACGACCTGGACACCGTGGAGGGATTGGAGGAAGAGATACGTTCGGCCGCCGGGATCGTCCAGGTGCGTGCGAGGATATCCGGCGGGACCGTGAGGGTACAGACGTCGGACGATTCCATCGATATGCTCCTGAGGAACGAGGAGGAGGTCGTCCGCATCTGCGGAAGGAAGGGTCTCGGTGCGGAGATCGTCCGCACCGGTTATGAAGGATGATCAGTGGACGTGTCCGCCCAGCATGTTCACCAGGAACACGGTGACGACGGATACGCACACACCCGCCAGTATCACCATGAAGGACACTAGTTCGTGATCCTTCCTGTGGAACGCCTCGGGGAGCATGTTGCAGAACGTCACGAACATGAACGTACCTGCGGCGAACGCCATAGGCAGTCCCGCCACGTCGTAGATCTCGAATCCGTTGAAGAACAGATAGAACAGGACCGCGGACAAGGGAGAGATGGCGATGAACGCTCCGAGGTAGGTCCACCTTCCCTTGGTACTCTTGTCCGTGAGCAGAAGGGACGAGGACAGCGAGAACAGCACCACGAATTTGTGCACGGACATACCGATCAGTGCGACGAGTCCCACATGCTCCCCTCCGAGGATGGCCGCGGCGAGGGCGAGTCCGTCGCACACCGCGTGCACGGAGAGACCGATGAATGCCGATAGGGAAGATATCTCGTGCTTGTGCTCGTCCTCGTGGCATTCGCAGGGACATCCGGCCATGTGGAAGTGTTTGATGAGGACGTCGACGAAGGCGATCAGCAGGAATCCGAAGAGGAACATGTACGATACGGTCTCGAACGACCTTCCCTCGTGCTCGACGGAGAGCTCGTACGCCTCGGGTATGAGCATCACGAACAGCAGTCCGAGGAATATCCCTCCGCTCAGGGCTATGAGGAAGTGGGTCTGCCTGTCGTTCATCTTCTTGATCTGGGGGAGGTAGGCACCTGCTGCGGATACCACGCACAGTACCGCCATGTACCCCAGCAGTACGATCATCTTATCCATGACCGGTTATTCCCGCCGATTATTATTAAAAGATTATCATATTATTATTAACATAATATTCGGAAATCCGCGCGTGTTATTAACAGGTGCTTACGTAGAACGTATACCGTTAATATCCCGACCGACATTGACCGGCAGATGAGGATGACCGATATCAAGACCAATCCGATGAGGGCCTTGGACAGGATGGGCATCGGGTACAGGGTGCACACCTATGCGGAGGACCCGCGCCTCACGGGCGCCCAGATAGCATCGATGCTGGGGGAGGACCCTGACAGGGTGTTCAAGACGCTGGTCACGGTCTCCAAGGACAGGAGGTACTGCGTGTTTGTGGTACCGGTATGCAGGGAATTGGATCTCAAGAAGGCGGCCGCATCCGTCGGCGAGAAATCGCTGTCGATGATGCCCGCATCCCAGCTGCTGACCGTCACCGGATACGTGCACGGGGGATGCTCCCCGTTCTGCATGAAGAGACAATTCTCCACGGTCGTGGATTCATCCGTGACCGACGGGGATGTCACGTACGTGAGCGGAGGGAAGGTGGGGGTTCAGCTGGAACTGTCCACCAAGGACTTCCTCACCGCGGGAGGTTTCAAGGTGGCGGACATCTCCAGGGAGGTATCGGAACCATGACGGTATCATATCGCTACGGAAGGAACATCTATCTGAACATGACCAACAGGTGCCCCAACTCGTGCACCTTCTGCGTGAGGAACTGCAGGGATTCCCTGGGTGACGCGGACACGCTCTGGCTTGACAAGGAACCCACCGTCGAGGAGACCATGGAATCCCTGGAGCGTTATGTCCCCGGATCCTATGACGAGGTGGTGTTCTGCGGGTACGGGGAACCCACGGAGAGGTTCGACGACATCGCAAGAACAGCAAGACTCATCCACGAGAGATTGGGTAAGAAGGTGCGTCTCAACACGAACGGTCTCGGGAACCTGATCAACGGAAGGGACATAATACCGGAGATGGAGGGCGTGTTCGATTCCGTATCCATATCTCTGAACGCCCCGGACGAGGACACGTACATGGCATTGTGCTCCCCCAGGTTCGGGAAGGGCAGCTACGATGCGCTGATATCATTCATAGAGGGATGCCGCGACACCGTAGGGGATGTGACCGTATCCGTCGTGTCCGGTACCATAACGCAGGCGCAGGAGGACGAGTGCGAGAGGATCGCATCCCGCCTCGGGGTGCGTTACCGCTGCCGCTGACCGCGTACGAAGATCGCATCGATCTCCAGGGACATCCCTTTGGGTATCCTCGATACCTCCACGCAGGAACGTGCGGGATACGGTTCGGAGAACATCTCCGCGTATGCGGCGTTCACCTCAGGGAACTCGGATATGTCGGACATGAACACCGTGACCTTCACGCAGTCCGACATGGAGCATCCCGCGGCCTCGGCTATGGCCTTCACGTTCTCCAATGCACGTATCGTCCTCTCGCGGATGCCGTCCGGTACGGAACCGTCGGCGGGATCGATCGGCAACTGTCCCGATACGTACACGGTGCCGTTGCATTCCGCGGCCTGAGAGTAGGGTCCGACCGCCTTCGGCGCACCGTCCGTAGATATTGGATTCATGGATAGACCAGCGACGTACTCGGATATACGCCTGCCGAATCCCTTATAGGACGGGCGCGATACGGACGCATGGATATTCGCGAGGACATCTCCGGATTGATGGACCTGTGCATCGGATGCGGCATATGCGAGACCGTGTGTCCCTCATTCTCCAAGGGCGGATGCGATCCGATGGCGGTCATGAAGAGGATGACCGAGGATGCAGACGGTTGCATAGGGTGCGGATCGTGCACCAAGGAATGTCCGTACACAAGGCCGGACAGGGTGATGAAGTATCTCAACCATAAGAACAAGGGTCTCGGGATCACCGCGTGCTACCGGGAGACCGGACTGAACATGCCCAGATCCCCCGATGCGGGGATGCCCGAACCGCATTATTCCGATGACGGTCCATATCTCAACCCCGGATGCGTCGTCCTCTCCAAGGTCCCGTACCTCGAATACGCCGGCACCGCCGCTCTGGATGCGGTCGGTACGGGTGCGAGACGTGCGGATGTCGGGTGCTGCACGCACCCGGTGACGTTCATGGGCCTCACCGACGGCGAGAGGGATTCCGTGAAGAGGGATGATTTCAGATCCCTCGGAGAGGGACGCATGGTGACCCTCTGTCCGGGATGCTCCGACGAGTATGCCTCGTCGGGTGCGGATGCCGTCCATATCCTGAGGACGCTGCACGACAACATCGATTCCATCAGGGGACTGCCCGGTGTCAGTCTCAAAGTGTGCATACAGCCCGGGTGCGGACTCCGCGACATGCGCGATATGTTCAGGGACGTCGCGGAAGCATGCGGTGCCACGGTGATCGATGCACCCTTCGGGTGCTGCGGCAAGGCGATCCCCCGCATCTCGGAGGAACTGATGGCGGACCGCCAGAGGGAGATGGCGGGTGCGGACGCGGTCATCGTGGGATGTCCGCTCTGTCAGGACAGGTACGATTCCGTGAGGGACGGGATACCTTCGCTGCACATATCCGAACTGGTGATGATGGCATCCGGCGACAGGTCCACCCTGCCGTATCATAAGATACCATTGGACAAGTGAGATGCCGTCCCGGACGGACCCCGCAGGGTCCGGACGCGGCGGTCACTCGATGGTGATGGACACGTCCCTCTTGATGCCCATGTCGCTGGCGACCTCCACCGCCTTGATCATGGCGCAGGGGACGGGACATGCCGCGTGGGGGAGGGTCTTGGTAGCGAGCTGATAGATCTCGGACTCGCAGATCGGGGATTCGATCTCGCTGTACGGGTTTATGGGCTGGAGGCCCCAGGACATCCTCAGGATGTTGTGGCAGTCGCTCTCGATCTCAAGGCGGACCATCATGTCGTCCTGCTGTACGGCGTGGATCTTGGTGGTCATGCGGCATACACCGGCATCGACGCAGACTTTGCATTCCTTGCACATGGCCGTATAATCCGACTATTGGTATATTAGGGCGACAGTGACGGCGGCCGTACGAACGTGAATATACATAGGGGCATCAGGCGGTCTTCCCGATGGATGTGAGCCTTCCGGGGTCCATCCCGAACGTCTTCATGATCTCCGCCTGGGTGTTGTTCACCTTGGTATAGAACGGGGTGTCGAATCCGGGGATGGACACCTTCTTGATGTACTTCATCTCCTGGAAGAGCTCGACGGTGGTCATGTCCTTCAGGAGGGCGTTGGTCCTCATGGTGCGCCTGACCTGCATCCTCAGTATGAGCGTCAGGAAGTGTATGAACAGTCTCCCGTCGTATTCCGCATCCGAGTACAGTTTCAGCGCGGTACGGTCCACCTCGTTGCGCAGGTTCTCGAAGATCTTCTGCACCTTGTCCTTCTGCATGTACAGGTCCAACGCGGATACGGGACTCTTTATGGAGTTGGATATGAGCACGAAGAAACCGGCGACGTCGTTGTAGGTCATGATGGCCTCTCCGTTCTCCTCGACTATCCTTCCGTAGTCGGTGTCGGTGACGTTGAAGTACTTCCTGTAGAAGCTCTCGTGCTCCCTTATGCGCATGTTGTTCTCGAGCTCCCTGCGGCAGTCGTCGATCAGACCGAGGAAGTACGAGAACTCCTTCTCGGACTCCTCCGCGCTGAAGTAGATGTGCGTGTAACACCTCCTTCCCTTCCAATAGTTCAGGAAGGACATGACGAACAGCTGCTCCCCGCCGATGATCTTCAGGTTCTCCATGGCCATGATACGGTCCTTGACACGTACGATGGCGTCCTTTGCGAAGTAGAACTCCGGCGGTGCCCTGATGACGAAACGCGTACCGTTGCGGAACAGTCCGTCTATGTTCAGGTCGTTGCAGAAATCGCGGTCCAGGATCTGCGTGACCTTGTTCAGGTCCAGCCAGGACTTGTCCCTGACCCTCCTCACCAGATCTATGTTGTCCACAGGCGGTTTGTTCCATACACCGTAGGTGACCGGTACGCCGGTCTTCGACGAGTACACCATGCTTATGCCGGTGGAGGGGACGATGGTCATCACGGGAAGGTCGTTGAAACTGATGGTCTCCGTCCTCGTGTCGTACGAGGAGACGGATGTAGTGTGCGACATGTAGAAGTCGTCCGTGTCCATGGTGTCCCTCCATTCGCGGAAGAACCTGAACATGGAATTGTCGTCTATCCTGGACAGGAGCTCCGTGATGTCCCCGATGGAGATGTCCCTGCCGTACGGGGTATCGTTGTCCTTGGACCAGTGGACCACCCTGGAGAGCACGGGCGAATCGGAATCGAGGAGATAGAAGCAACATGTGAGTATCAATTTCCAGTCGTTGGGGAACGCCGCCTGTATGGATGCAGTGAGACCGCATCCATCTGATACCCCCCTGAGGAAATACGTGAGACCGAAGGAGTTCACGAACGCGGCGGTGGCGGATTCCTTCTTCTGTCCCTTGTTAGGCACTATGTCCCCCGTGACCGGATCCACATGCCCGAGGCACTTCCTCTTGCATTCGCACCTCTTAAGGGTGCTGTTCCAGACGGACTCGTTGAGGTATGCGTAGACCTTTCCGGACGATTTGTTCTTCAGGTACACTATGGAGGACATCCGACCTTTTGATTATCGTCGCCGTATTAAACGTTAGTGATACTTTATACATAGCGTCACACCGAAAGATCCGCTGAACATCACTTTAACCCAGACTCTGACACCGCAGTCGGAAGGTGCCGCCGTACGCCGTCCTTCGGATGCGACCGGATTCCCGTTTATAAATAGTCGTTACTAAGGTTATAAATCGTTGTATGGCCATCAGCCAGTCTATGTTGGACTACAGTTGCGTGGATAACGACTCTATCTTCAGACGGTATGATATAGAGTTCGAGAACACCAACCTCCCAGCCAACATAATAGCCAGGATGCTGCCCGATTCGATGCTCCTCAAGGAGGTGGCCGCATCCGTCGTACATCTCAGATTCAAATCGGTCGGTCCCGCCGTCATGCGCGCCCTCCAGATGAGGATGTCGGCCGAGGACGTCATCAACGACGGCCTGGTGAAGGGGATGGAGATCGTCAGCTACCTCTATGCCCACGGCCTGTACTATCTCCCGGAGGTCATGATGGCCGCGAAGACCATGGAGATCGGCATCGCGATCGCCGAGAAGCAGATGCCCGGCAAACGCTGCACCAAAGGCATAGTGGTGATGCATTCCGCCGAAGGCGATCCCCACGACATAGGCAAGAACATCGCAGGAGTGATGCTCAGGTCCGCAGGGTACACCGTCGTGGACCTCGGGAAGGACGTCCCGGTGGAGGATGTGGTGAACGCGGTGAAGAAGATCAGACCGGTGATGGTCACCGGCACCGCCCTGATGACCACGACGATGTCCGCCTTCCCCAGGGCGGCGGAGAAGCTGCACGAGGACGGCGTCGACCTGCCGTACATGGTGGCCGGAGGTGCGGTCAACAGGGAGTTCGCGGAATCCTTCGACGGAGGGATATACTCCAGGAAAGCTCTCCAAACGCCCCCGCTCGTGGAGAGGGCACGCGCCGGATACGACTGGAAACGCATCAGGAAGGAGTGGGACGAGATCACGAGGAACATATCATGAACAGATTCACGCGCATGGCATACACATCGCCCGAGGACATGGTGTTCGGAAGGGCGAAGAAGCCTCTGTCATACGGACTGGGCATCAGGGTGGGTGCGGGATCCGTGATACCGGAGGTCAACTATGCGCCCAGACCGGGTGCGGAGGGCAGCCCCGAGAGGCTCCGCAAGGAGTATGTGGAGTACATCACCAGGGACGTCATCTCCAGGGCCATCAACATGGGATTCCCCAGTCTGCAACTGGAGACCGAATGGATCTCCCTGATGGGCACCAAACTGGACATGTCCGCGGACATAGTCACATCGCAGAAGGAATGCGTGGAAGGATACCACGACATGTACGGCATAAACCTCGCCGTCAGACACACCATCCCCGACCTCAGGCTGTTCGAACAGCATCTCAGGAAACGCGTCAGCAAGAACGATTACCCGTCGCTCCTGATCGGTTCGGCGGAGGTGGCCTGCGAGAACGGGGCGGACGTCCTTTCCATCGAATCCATCGGAGGGAAGGAGGTCACCGACTACGCGATCACGCACGGGGACATAACCGCATACCTGTTCGGCGCTGGCATCCTCGGCGCGCTGGACCTCGAGAACCTGTGGACGGAGCTCAGCGACATCTGCAGGAAGAACGGTACCGTCCCCGGAGGGGACACCAACTGTGCCAGCTCCAACATGGCCATGTTCATGGCCGGCGGTTTCCTGGACAACGACGTACAGAAGACGTTCTCCGCCGTAGCCAGATGCATATCCGCCGCGAGGACCCTCACCGCCATAGAGGCTGGTGCCGTCGGTCCCGGGAAGGACTGCGGTTACGAGAACGTCATCGTCAAGGCGATAACGGGCATCCCGATCGCACAGGAGGGGAAGGACTGCCAGTGCGCGCACTGCGACCTCATGGGCAACCTGATGGCACAGTGCTGCGACCTGTGGTCCAACGAGTCCGTCGCGTACCATCCGGAGTTCGGAGGAACGTCCGTACAGTGCTGGACCGGACAGATCGGATACGAATGCGCCCTGATGAACACCGCCATCGCGTCGAAGAAGGACAAGCTCCTCAGGGACCTGTACATGATATCCGACAGGGGGAGGTCGCCGGAATCCTTCATACTGGCATATGACAACGCGTGGAAGATCGGCAAGGCGATCGTGGAAGCGGGGGATTCCCACTATCTGCGTGCGAAGGCCGCCGCCCTCACGGGTGCCAGACTGATCGCGGAAGGTTACAACGAGAAACGCCTCGGACTCACCCAGAAGCAGCTGTCCACCCTCAACAGGATCGTCAGGGACCTCGAGTCCCTGCCCGACGAGGAGGACATCTTCATGGAGGAGAGCATAAGGAGGTACGTCGTCGACGTACCTAGCTTCACCCCGGGCAACTACGACCTTTGATGATCAGATGAGAAGGGATGCCTCCAGCGCGGCATCCAATCCCTCTCCGGTCTTGCCAGAGACCATGAACACGGGCACGCCGGGACAGATCTCCCTGAGCCAGGCGGACACCTCGAACACGTTCTCGAAATCCACGGCATCGATCTTGTTGATCCAAAGTACATCCGCCTTGGACAGCTGCATCCTGAGGAAGTCCTCCTTCTTCTCCCTGAGGACGGGGAAACGGTATGCGTCGCAGATACCGATGATCGTGACACCTTCCTCGTCCACCGTGCCGCGGATGATCTCCTTGACCTTGTGCGGCAGAGCGAGTCCCGTGGGTTCTATCAACAGTACGTCGGGATCGATGGAGGCCTCGATCTCCCTCATGGTGGACTGGAGGGAACCGGACAGCGAACAGCAGATGCAGCCTTCGGCCAGTTCCACGGTGTTGAGTCCGTTGCCGTTGATGGTGGCACCGTCCACACCGATCTCTCCCATCTCGTTGACGAGAACGGCAACCTTCCTGCCCTTCGCGATATAGGCCTCCGCTATCCTCATGACCAGCGTGGTCTTCCCGCTGCCGAGGAATCCTCCCATGATATGGATGATCATCGTCCACCGGTATCGGGCGGTATGGATATAAGCATGTCCGGCCGCTCCGGTACGGACATCATTTATACATATCCTGATCGATGGATCCGCATGAAGTTCAAATGCCCGGGGACCTGCAACAACGAGACCCCGCAGCTGGAGATCAGGATCTGTCCCGAATGCGGGAACGAGATCGAGATGTTCTCCATAGACATGAAGGCGGAGTGCGACAGATGCGGATTCGTGGCGTTCAACGACATACAGTCATGCTACCAATGGTGCGAACATGCGGAGGAATGTCTCGGTCCCGAACTGTACAGGAGACTCACGGCCGATCATGCCGAAGGCAGCATGAAGTAGGACATCAGATAGTACAACAGGAACACGGAGGTGATGACCCAGGTCATACCCTTCACCTCCTTCGCGCGTCCCGTCGCCGCCATACCTATCACGTAGGACACGAACCCGAACGCCATACCGTTGGTTATGGACATGGTGAACGGCATCATCATCATGGTCATGAAGGAGGACACAGCGATCACGGGATCCTTCCATTCTATGTCCTTGACCGAACGTACCATCATGGCGCCCACGAGCATGAGGGCGCCGACGGTGCAGGACGAGGATATCAGATCGCGGAACAGGGGCACCATGAACATGGCGCACAGGAACAGCAGTCCGACGGTCACGGAGACCAATCCGGTACGTCCTCCAGCCTCGATACCGGTGGCGGACTCCATGAACGTGGTGGTGTTGGAGGCACCCATCGTGGCACCCATCATCGTGGATATGGAGTCGCAGCTCAAGGCGGCGGTACCGCCGATGATGTTGCCCTTATCATCGATCAGTCCCGCACGGCCACCCAGTGCCAGCAGTGTACCTGCGGTATCGAACATGTCCACCACCAGCAGGGACAGGACCGCCACCAGGAACGTCAGGACCATGTCGGCGCCGAAGAACGTGAAATCCGTGAAAGCGCAGAACATGAGGGATGTATCAGGACAGGACAGGAAGTTCTCCGGAACGGACGTCTCCCCGATCAGCAGGGACAGGACCGCGGTGGACACTATCCCTATGATGGTGGCGGACCACATCCCCCTGAGATGGAATATGAAAGTCACGGCTATAGAGAACAGACCCAGCATCACAGCGGGGATGTGCATGTCGCCCAAGGATACACCCGACGACGACAGCGCTATGACACCGGACGAGCGCAGTCCGATCAGCGACACGAAGATACCGATACCGACCGTGATCGCGTACCTGAAATGCATCGGTATGGAGCTGAGCAGCTTCTCCCTGAATCCCGTCACCGACAGTATGAAGAACAGCGCTCCGGAGACGAGGACCACCATCATCGCTTGCGGATAGGAGAATCTCATCACCGTGACCACCGTACCGGACACGAACGTGGCGGTCGCCATGCTGGGGGCCAGGGCCACGGGGAAACGTGCATAGAGACCCATCAGCATGCATGACAGGACACATGACACGCATACGGATGTGAAGAATGCTTCCTGCGGATACCCGTATGCGGGATCGTACAGGATGGCGGGCGTCACTCCCAGCACATATACCAGGGACAGGAATGTGACGAATCCCGAACGTATCTCGGTACCGATGTCGGAACCCCTCTCGGATATACGGAAGAACGCGTCCAAGGACGATGCGATGTTCACGCGTACATATCGTCGGACACCCGTATTATCCTTGCCGTGCCCTGCGGCTCCCGTACAGGGATGCGGCGATCGTGACCGCCAATATGATTACAATCACCATAAGCGACGTGACCGCATCCATGTGCACGTAATCCGCGGCCAGCATCTTCAGGCCGATGAACGCCAATATCGCCGCGAGACCGAACCTCATGTACCTCAGCGATTCCAGGGATCCGTGTATCACGAAGTACAGCGAACGAAGACCCAGCACCGCGAATATGTTGGACGTGTACACTATGAAGACATCGCTGGTTATGGCGAGGCACGCGGGTACGGAATCTATCGCGAATATGATGTCGGTGAACTCTATGGCGATGACGCACGCCAGCAGCGGGGTGGCTATCCTGGCACCGTTTACGGTAGTGGTGAACCTGTCCCCGTCCAGCGATTCGGATATCCTCAGATGGCGGGAGAGCCAATCCGCGACGGGACTCCTCTCGGACCCCTTCTCGCGGAGGGTCTTCAAAGCAATGATCAGAAGGAGTATGCCGAACACGTACATCATGAAATCCATCGATTCCAGAAGGGCCGAACCGGCGAAGACGAACACCGCACGGAACACTATGGCACCGAACACACCGTAGAACAGTGCCTTGTGCTGATACTCCTCCGGTATCGAGAACATCGAGAACAGGAGTATGAAGACGAACAGGTTGTCGACGGACATCGCCTTCTCTATGAGATATGACGCGTAGTACTCCATCCCCGCATGCGGACCGTGGAGATATATGACGAGGATCCCGAAAAGAACGGCCACGGATATCCATATCACGGTCTGTATGACCGCGGAACGCATGCTCATCCTCCCCGGATGTCTGTGCGCATGATAGAGATCCATCGCGAGCAGGGATACCACCAGTATCCCGAAGAAGATCCATTCCGCCGGGGAGGCCGTCATCATCACTGGGGGTTACAGATACAACATATTTATCATTTCATCATATACGCCCGCATCGGACTTAACACGGATTCAACGAATGCCCTCATCCGATGAATAAAAATGATGTTAACGGCGATTCTTTAATACCAATAGCGTGATATGCATCCATAGGCCCCAGTGGTCGAAGGAGTG
>JBJEZZ010000031.1:0-14532 GCA_051887655.1 Candidatus Methanomethylophilaceae archaeon
CCTCCTGATCGGTTCGGTCGTCATGATGCTGTACACGGACGTGACGCTCGCCGTCACGGCCATCCTGTCATCCCTGGCGGGATTCGTGTTCGTCTTCATCGTCATGTCCCGTTCCCAGAAGTACTTCGCGCGTCAGCAGGACGACCTCGGTATGATGAACGGGGACGTCGAGGAGATCTACGCCGGACAGAAGATTATGAAGGCATACGGCGGGGAGAAGGATGCGAAGGAGGTCTTCGACACGATCAACAACGATCTGTTCAGATCCAACTTCATGTCCCAGTTCCTCAGCGGTATGATGCAGCCGTTCATGAACTTCATCGGTAACTTCGGATACGTCATGGTGTGCATCGTCGGTGCGATACAGTACGTCAACGGCAACATATCGTTCGGTACCATCGTCGCATTCATAGTCTACGTCAGGCTGTTCAGCCAGCCCCTGACGCAGCTGGCACAGGCGTTCTCCTCCATGCAGTCCGTCGCCGCCGCGGCGGAGAGGATCTTCGAGTTCCTCGACGAGGAGGAGATGGAGGACGAATCCGGCAAATCCGTCAGGATCGATGACGTGAAGGGTCACGTGGAGTTCAGGGACGTCCACTTCGGTTACATCCCCGGCAACGAGGTCATACACGGATTCTCCGCCGACATCCTGCCGGGACAGAAGGTCGCCATCGTGGGACCCACGGGTGCCGGTAAGACCACCATGGTGAACCTCCTGATGAGGTTCTACGATGTGGACGCCGGGGACATCCTCATCGACGGGATATCCGTGAACCGTATGAAGCGCGAGGACGTCCACGACCTGTTCTGCATGGTGCTGCAGGACACGTGGCTGTTCGAGGGCACCATACGCGAGAACATAGTGTACGATCACGAGGACGTACCCGACGAGAGGCTGGACGAGGTATGCGAGGCCGTGGGTCTCCATCACTTCATACAGACGCTGCCCGACGGATACGATACGGTGCTCGGTGACAACGCCACGCTGTCCGCCGGTCAGAAACAGCAGATGACCATAGCGCGTGCGATGATCGACGGGTCCCCGCTCCTCATCCTCGACGAGGCCACGAGTTCGGTCGATACCGTGACGGAGAAGCTCATACAGGCCGCGATGGACAAGCTCACCGAGGGAAGGACGTCGTTCGTCATCGCACACAGGCTGTCCACCATCAGGAACGCCAACCTCATCCTGGTGATGAGGGAGGGCAGCATCGTGGAACAGGGTACACACGACGAGCTCCTGGAGAAGGGAGGGTTCTACGCGGACCTCTACAACAGCCAGTTCGAGGACATCGAGTGATCCGGTCCCGAAGGGCCGGGTCATACCCGGTCCGATCGGGATCCAAAACGTTTTCGACCGATCGCCCGTCATGGCAGCCGTCGGCGGGCGGTCTATTCTTTTTCATATCACGGATTCAGCATTTCGCGGATTTGGACAGGATGTATGTCAGATAGTCATTCAACAGATCGAAGTTGAACGGGGTGCCCCCATATCCTTTGCGCCTTTTCGAGCTTTTGCCGTCGACACCGATGCGGCAGGCCCAGGATTAACATCGAACAGTTCCCGTATCGATGATGCGATGGGATTCGAACCCAACAAGAGCCAGCAATCAAAATTCAAATCGAAATGAGTGGGCCCCCCCGGATTTGAACCGGAGTCAGTGGCTCCCGAAGCCACAAGGATACCAAGCTACCCCAAGGGCCCACATCCTCCCCTATCTGTTCAATTGATAAAAGGATTTTCCTCGGATGTCCACGGCCGTCCTCGGAACGTCCGTGTCCCGGCGGGACGGCATATCGTCTGATGTTCTCAAAACGACGGTCGCCTGCCGCCGGAACGGCAGGCCTTGTCCGTTCCGCCGCTGCGTTCAATACCTGCAGGTCTTGATTATGTAGTAATCGGCCAGGAAGAACACGGCACAGAACACCAACACTATGGCCAGCGATCCGACGGGATAGCTCCAGCACAGGGCGGAGTTGCGTATGCATTCCGTGACCGGGGTCAAAGGCAGTACGGACAGTATCGCCTGCACCGGTTCCGGCATCCTGTCTATGGAGAACAGGGTACCGCAGAGGAAGGTCATAGGCAGCACCGTGAGGTTGGTGAACATGGTCAGCTGCGTCTGTTCGCTGACTATCAACCCGATCAGCAGACCCATGAAGGAGAACGTGAACGACGCCACCAATATGCTCAATATCAGAGGCACGGTCACGTGCATGTCCTTGGTTATGAACAGACCCAGACAGATCAGTATCGTGCAGCTTATGAGGCATCTCACCACACCGACGAGACTCTTCCCCACTATGAACGACGATGTCCTTATGGGGCACAGGGTGAGCTCGTCGAAACTGGAATAGAACTTGCGCTGGATCATCACCTTGGACGCCGTGGACGAGAATGACGACGACAGCGTGGTGAGCGCTATGATACCGGGAATCATGAACGATATGTAGTCCACGTCGCCCATGTCGATGTCCTTTCCGAGACCGTATCCGAATGCGAGCAGGTACAGCAGAGGAAGAACGAGGCTGCCTATCATTATGCTGGGGAACTTATGGAGCAGATGTCTGAAGTCCGCCCAATACACCCTCCATACCTCGTCGAGGAAGGACAGTATCGGATTCATGGGGCATCGCCTCTGTCGGTGAAGTAGAGGTAGGCATCCTCGAGACGCGTCTTCCTCAGATATGCGGTCTCCGGATACTCCAGTGTCGCCATGTATTCCTTTCCCTCCTCCCGGGTATTGAAATGCGTGAGCCTGTGATAGGTGTCCGTGTTCTCCTCGATGGTTACCCTGCCCGTCTCGTTGCACAGATCCTCCGGCGTGCCCGTCCTGATTATCCTTCCGCCGTCGATGATGGAGATGCGGTCGCAGAGCGCTTCCGCCTCCTCTATGTAGTGGGTGGTGAGGAATATCGTCGTGCCTCTGGCGTTCAGCTTCTTTATTATGTCCCAGAGCAGGAGTCTCGATTTGATGTCCAGGCCTGTGGTGGGTTCATCCAGGAACAGGATGCGCGGGGAATGGATCATCGATCCGACGATGGCCACCTTCTTCTTCCAACCTCCTGACAGGTCGGATATGAGTTTGTCCAGGTGCGGTTCCAGGCCGAATATGTCGACAAGTTCGTCCATGACGGCCATGTATTCCTTCTTCGGCATCTTGTGGAGTATGGCATGATGGATGATGTTCTCCCTGGCGGTTATGTCCCTGTCGAGACCGTTGTGCTGCTGCGCGATGCCGATTATCTCGCGTGCGGCACGCTGATCCTTGGGGATGGGGTGTCCGTCCACCACGATGGAACCGCCCGTGCAGTTCAGCAGGGTGGACAGCATCCTTATCGTGGTGGTCTTTCCCGCACCGTTGGGTCCGAGGAATCCGTATATCTCGCCGGCACGGACCTCAAGGTCCACGCCCTTCACCGCTTCGAAATCCCCGAACCTCTTCGTGAGACCTCTGGCCTCGAGGATGGTCGGTGAATCAGGCATCATCTATCTCGCCGTTGTAATAGAGCATCGCGTTGCAGATCGTGGCGGCTATGTTGCTTCCTCCCTTCCTCCCCGCGGGGACTATGAACGGGACGCCTGCCTCCATGATCCTCTCCTTCGATTCCACGACGTTGACGAATCCGACCGGTGCACCGATGACGAGTGCGGGTCTCATCATGCCCTCCTCTATCATCTCCGCTATGCGTATCAATGCGGTCGGGGCGTTGCCTATCGCGAAGATGACCGGGCCCTCCAGCTTTGCAGCCTTCTCCATGGATACCGTGGCGCGGGTGCAGTCCCTCCTCTTGGCCTCCTCGATGACGTCGGGGTCCTTGATGAAGCAGTATGCCTTCCCGCCGTAGGATTCGAGGCGGTTCTTGTTGATCCCCGAGAATGCCATCATGGTATCCGTGACGATGCTGACGCCGGAGCGCATGAGCTTCACACCGAGTTCGACGGCCTTGTCGGAGAATCTGAGGTTGTCCGCATAGTCGAAGTCGGCGGACGTGTGTATGCATCTCCTGACGACGGAGAAAGTGGGCTCCGGCCAGGTCCTTCCGTTGAGTTCGGAAGTGATTATCTCCATACTTCTCTTCTCGATCGCGTGGGGTTCGAATATCTCTGCCATTTTCTTCACACACCTATATCATTCGGACGGTAGGTCCGCCCTGTCATCCGCATCATACGATATGGTATCTTCGCCGTATCCTGCGGATGGATACGCATCCGTATCGTGATATTTAAGTTGGACTATACATCCAATTTGTACCATCCCCGATGTGACACGATATAGGATTGAAGGCGGACCGCGGCGGTATCATGTGCCGCTACGGCCCGCATAGAAATGTGTAAACCGTTTACGGAACGGACGTCTCACTCGATGGTGTAACCGCGCGGGGTGATCATCCTGTCGTTCTTCACATACGTCCCGGCGTTGCCTATGACGACGGTGCAGAACATATCGACCTTGGAATCGTCCAGCTCCCCGAGGGTGGTGAACCAGTGGGTCTCGTCGGGTCTTCCCGCGTTGCGGACGATACCGACGGGCGTTCCGGGAGATTTGTGCTTCAGCATGATCTTGCACGCCTGCTCGAGATATTCCGTCCTGCCCTTGCTCTTGGGGTTATAGAGACAGATGATCATGTCCGCATCCGCGGCACGGTCCACCCTCTTCATGATGAGGTCCAGAGGGGTCATCAGGTCGGACAGGCTGATGAGTGCGGTGTCATGCATCAGCGGAGCGCCCAGGATGGATGCGGAGCTGGATGCGGCGGTGATGCCGGGGACGGTATCGATCTCGATGTCCGCGCCCATGCTGAACGCCAGTTCGTATATGATGCCCGCCATGCCGTAGATGCCCGAATCGCCGCTGGACACCATGGCCACGTCCTTCCCGGTCATGGCCTCCTCGATGGCGAGCCTGCATCTCTCAGTCTCCTTGGTCATCCCGTTGTACTTGTACTCCTTGTCGGGGAAGATGGGCTTCAGGATCTCGATGTACTTGGTGTATCCGTAGATCACGTCCGCGTTCTCTATGGTCCTGACCGCCCTCACGGTCATATCGTCCTTCCCGCCGGGTCCGAACCCTACGACATGGAGTCTGCCCTTCATTCATCCACCGCCTTGCGGAACTCGGTGGAGAAGTGCTTGTCATAGAGCTTGGAGAGCTCGTGGTCGTCTCCGAGGAAATCCCCCACGACGGTGAGCGCGGTCTTCTCTATGCCCTCCGCCTTGACCTTGGCCTCTATGTCGGTGAGGTTCCCGCGCACGATCTTCTGGTCCGGCCATGTGGCCTTGTATACGACGGCGACGGGTGTCTCGGGTGCGTATCCGGCATCGATGAGCGTCTTCGTCATCGTATCCATGAATCCGATCGACAGGAAGATGACCATGGTGGAGTGGTGCCTTGCGAGATCGATGAGCTTCTCACCGTCGGGCATGGGGGTCCTGCCCTCCATCCTCGTGAGGATGACGGTCTGGCTCTTTCCGGGGAGGGTGTATTCGGCATTCAGGACCGCGGCGGTCGCGAGGAACGAACTGACCCCGGGGATGACCTCGTACTTGATGCCGAGTGCATCGAGACGGTCCATCTGTTCCCTGTGGGCCCCGTAGATGGCGGGATCCCCGGTGTGCACGCGGACGCATTTCTTGCCCTCCTTCTCCGCCTTCTCCATGACGTCGATCACCTCGTCGAGGTGCATGTATGCGCTGTTGTGCACAACGGCATCCTTCTTGCGTCCGGAGAGCACGTCCGGATTGACGAGCGATCCTGCGTAGATGATGACGTCCGCTTCGTCAATCAGTCTCTTGCCTTTGATCGTGAGCAGTTCGGGGTCTCCGGGTCCAGCACCAATGAATGAAATCATCTTTATCGATACCTGTAATGTCAAACAAACTATATAATTAGGCATATACATCCAACTATTGGTACAGATGGCAGGATCCGACAGGAAGGATGATTTCGGCCACCCCTTCATCGAGAAAGGGGGTAAGGTCCTAAGATGCGGTCATACGACCGGAACGTGTGCGGCCGCTGCCACCAAGGCTGCTGCCGATGCCCTTCTGAGCGGTGATTTCCCTTCGGAGGTCTCCATCTCCACCCCGAAAGGATACGATCTGATACTGCCGACCGCATATCGTTCGGAAGGCGATTCTGTCTCCTGTACCGTTATCAAGGACGGCGGCGACGACGAGGATGCGACGAACGGGATGGAGGTCGTGTCCACCGTCACGCGCATAGGGTCCGGTTTCATAGTGGACGGTGGTCTCGGTGTGGGACGTGTCACCCGCCGCGGGATGGACCAGCCCGTGGGGAACGCCGCGATCAACAGGGTCCCCCGCAGGATGATAGAGTCCGAGGCCAGGGCGTCGGCCGAGAGGAACGGATACGGAGGGGGACTGTCCGTCGTGATAAGCGTCCCCAAGGGCGAGGAGATCGCCCTGAAAACATTCAATCCCCGTCTGGGCATAGAGGGCGGGATATCGATATTGGGTACCAGCGGCATCGTGGAACCGATGAGCGAGGCCGCACTGATCGCCACCATAGGTACCGAGATGAGGATGCACGCGGCCAACGACGAACGTACAGTGCTCGTCGTGCCCGGGAACTACGGCAAGGACTTCGTATCCGCCATGCCGGGTCTGGACGGCGATTCCGCCGTCAAGTGCAGCAACTTCATAGGCGACATGCTCGATTATGCCACTGAATACAATCTCAACGTCCTGCTCGTCGGCAACATAGGGAAGCTGGTGAAACTCGCCGGAGGCGTGATGAACACCCATTCCAAGTACGGCGATGCCAGGATGTCCACGCTCCGCGCCGCCGCGGATGAGGCGGGTGCGGATCAGGACACGCTCGATTCGATCGACAGGTGCGTCATGACCGACGATGCGTTGGACGTATTGGATTCGGCAGGACTCCTGGAACCGGTGGTGGACATACTCATGGGCAGGATACAGGCCAACATGCGCCAGCGCACGGGAGGGATGGTCCGTACGGCCGCCGTCATGTTCTCATCCAAACGCGGCATGCTGGGATGTACCGAATACGCGGATGAAATGATCACGGAGCTGTCATCATGAGGGTGGCTGTGGTCGCATTCTCCACCAACGGGTGCAGGACCGCCCTCCGTCTCGCGGACGTGTTCGACGGACACGATGTGGACCTCGCCTGCAAGACGGGGTCCGACAGTCTCGGCATACCCGGGATCGAAGGGACGACGGCATCGTGGGTGGCGGAGAGGTTCGATAAGGTGGATGTCATGGTGTTCGTCGGTGCGATAGGCATAGCCGTAAGGTACATATCGCCGCACGTCAGGTCCAAGGACAGGGATCCCGCGGTCATCTGCATGGACGAATTGGCACATTTCTGCATACCTCTCCTTTCGGGACACATCGGCGGTGCCAATGCCGTCGCCCGTACGATATCGGAATCCATGGGGTGCGTCCCTGTCATAACCACCGCCACGGACATCAACGGCAGGTTCGCCGTGGACGTGTTCGCCACCGAGAACCATCTCCACATAGGCAGCCTGAAGGCCGCCAAGGAGGTCTCCGCCAGGATACTCCGCGGGGATTTCATCGGTCTCGCCAGCAGGATCCCCTTCGAAGGTACCGTCCCAGAAGGCATCACCCCTGCGGAAGGCGGGGATTTCGGCATATGCATATCCGATGATCCGGACGACCGTCCGTTCGACGACACGCTCGTACTGGTCTCGCGCGACATCGTCCTGGGTGTGGGGTGCAGGAGGGACACGGATCCCGAGCACATGTTCGGCATAGTGAGCGATTTCCTGAAGGACAACGGGATATCCCCTGAACGCGTCGGTTCGGTGAACAGCATAGTGCTGAAGCAGGACGAGGCTGCGATACACCATCTGGCCCGCAGACTGCGCGTACGGGCACGCTTTTATACCGCAGAGGAACTGCTGTCCCTGGAAGGCCGGTTCTCCTCGTCCGATTTCGTGAGGTCCGTGACCTCGGTGGATTGTGTGTGCGAGAGGTCCGCGGTGTACGGCGGCGGGGAACTGATCGCCGGGAAGTTCGCGAAGGACGGGGTCACGGTGGCCGCGGCCGTCCGCAAAGTGGTACCGAGGTTCGGTTGATATGGTCAAGGTTCTGATTTTCTCTGGTACGTCCGACGGCAGGGCGCTGTCGGATTGGTTGGTGTCCTGCGGTGCGGACGTGCACATGCGCGTGGCCACCGGATACGGGGCCTCCGTCGTGGAAGGCGGTGTGGATGTGCAGGTCGGCAGTGCCGGAGGCACGGAGGGCATAGCATCGCTGGTGTCCCGCGAAGGTTACGACGCGGTCATCGACGCCACGCATCCCTATGCGGTCACCGTGTCGGAGCACATCAGGGAAGGATGTGCGAAGGCGGGTGTCGAATGCATCAGACTCAGACGCAGGGACACGGACCTGACCGGATGCGTGATCGTCCCGTCGGTCGATGACGCGGTGGAATACCTTTCCGGTACCGAGGGCGTAATACTCTCCACGATCGGGGTGAAGGCGTTGGGTTCGCTGACGAGGATACCCGGTTACAGGGAGCGCGTGGTCGCACGCGTACTGTCCCTCAAATCATCGATGGACATCTGCAGCGAGCTCGGGTTCGAAGGGAGGAACCTGATCTGTGCGCAGGGTCCGTTCACCGAGGAGATGAATCACGCCATGATCGTCCAGACCGGCGCGAAGTATCTCCTCACCAAGGATTCCGGACATTCCGGAGGTGCGGAGGAGAAGCTCGAGGCCTGCAGACGCGCTGGCATCACCGCCGTGGTCATAGGACGTCCGCCGGAGGAGGGCATGGCGTTCGGCGATGTGGCCCTCAGGATGAAGGAGATGTTCGCTTCGGAGGGCAGGGATGTGGAACTGCCCAAGAGGAAGGTGTCCATCACCGCGGTCGGTATGGGCGGAGGCACCATGACCGCGGATGCGGTACGTGCGGCAGAGTCCGCGGACGTGCTGATCGGTGCGGAACGCATGCTGTCATACTTCAGATACCTGTCCAAACCGGAATGCAGGGAGTACCTGTCCGACAGGGTCATCGATTTCCTCGATTCCAATCCGGATTACGGTTCCGCCGCCGTACTGGTGTCTGGCGACGTCGGTTTCTACAGCGCGGCGAAGAAGCTGATCGAGGGTCTGGACCGTTCCAGGTACGATGTGGAGGTCATATGCGGGATATCCTCCATGGTGTATCTCGCATCCAGGATGGGCATCCCGTGGCAGGATGTGTATGCGGTCAGCACCCATGGGAGGGAGTTCAACATCGTCAATGCCGTCGATACGCACAGGAGGACGTTCACGCTGCTCTCGGGCAGGGAGGGTGCGTCATCCATGCTGTCCCTCTTCAAGGAGTACGGCCTCACCGACGTGACGGTCACGCTCGGGATGGACCTCGGATCCTATGACGAACGCATCGTCACCGGCACCGTCTCCGAATTGGAGTCGGTCGACCACGGGGACCTTTGCGTGGCGCTCATCGACAATCCGGGACCCAGACTGCGCAACCCCCTCGGCATACCGGACGAGGAGTTCATCAGGGGCGATGCCCCGATGACCAAGAGCGAGGTGCGTACGCTGTCGGTCGCCAAACTCGGATTGGAGAAGGATTCCGTCATATACGACATCGGTGCTGGCACCAGTTCCGTATCCGTCGAGATGGCCCTCGCGGCGCCGGAGGGCAAGGTCTACGCCATAGAGATGAAGGATGCGTCCGCGGACCTGATCGAGGAGAACAAGCACAGGTTCCGTGCGGCCAACATCGAGGTCGTGAGGGGGAAGGCGCCGGATTCGCTCGCCGGTCTGCCCGTACCCACCCATGCTTTCATCGGCGGATCCTCCGGGAATCTGAAGGAGATCGTATCTCTGCTGCTGGGTCTCAATCCCGGGATAAGGATGGTCATCAACGCCGTAACCCTGGAGACCGTGGGGGAGATCGTCGATACGATCGATTCGCTGGGTCTCGTGGAGGAGGAGATCACCATGGTGTCGGTGTCCCGTTCCAGGAAGGCGGGCAGATACCACCTGATGAATGCACAGAACCCCGTGTACATAGCGGTGGTGAGGGGAAGGTGAAACTTCCCAGGATACTGATAGCGGCCGCTTCCAGCGGGAGTGGCAAGACGATGATCACATGCGGGATCCTCCAGATGCTGGCGGATTCTGGCAGGAGGGTGTCGTCGTTCAAATGCGGACCGGATTACATCGACCCCATGTTCCACAGCAGGGTGCTCGGCGCCAGGTCCCGCAACCTCGATCCGTTCTTCTGCGAGGGCGACCTCCTGAAGGACGCGTTCGTACGTTCTGCCGTACACTCGGACATATCCGTCGTGGAGGGCGTGATGGGATACTACGACGGGATACGCGTCGACGGTACCGAGAAGAGCTCGTGCGAGGTCTCGCTCAGACTGGGCATACCCACGATACTGCTGGTGAACGCCGACGGTTCCTCCGTCTCCTCATTGGCGGTCCTGAAGGGATTCCTCGACTACGACGACAACATGATCAAAGGCGTCATATTCAACAGGATGTCCGCATCCACATTCAACGGTCTGAAGGACAGGGTGGAGGCCATGGGCGTCAGGGCGATCGGATATGTGCCCAAGATGCCGGAGCTCGCCGTCGAGAGCAGACATCTGGGTCTGGTGCTTCCGGACGAGGTGTCCGAACTCCATGACAGGATGAGGGCCCTTGCGGCCAGGATGTCGGAGACCATAGACACCGGCGCCCTGTTGGAACTTGCGGATTCCGCGGAGGACATCGAATACGAACCCGCCATTGCGGAGAGGATCGCTGACGTGAGGGTGGGCGTCGCCTGCGACGATGCGTTCTGCTTCCTGTACGACGACAATCTGGACCTCCTGCAGGAGTTGGGTGCGGAGATAGTGAGGTTCTCTCCGCTCGACGATCCGAGACTGCCGGACGTGGATGCGCTGATCCTCCCCGGAGGATACCCCGAACTGCACGGGGAGAGGCTGGAGGCCAACGAATCGATGATGAAGGACATACGCGACAGACTCGCGGAGGGTATGCCGTGCCACGCGGAATGCGGCGGTTTCATGTACCTGCACGAGAGGATGCAGGATTCCGACGGTGTCATGCGTAAGATGTGCGGCGTCATCCGCGGAGAGGTCAGGAACGCGGGCAGACTGATGCGTTTCGGTTATGCGTCGTTCTCGCCCAAGGACGGATCGATGGCGGTGAGGGGTCACGAGTTCCATTACTGGGACAGTACCGACACCGGCGACGACTGGAACGCCACGAAGAACAGCGGGAGGAGCTATGGATGCATCCACGACGACGGACACACGGTCGCGGGATTCCCCCATCTCTATTACCGTTCCGACATTAGGTTCGCGCAGCGTCTGATCAGGGACGCTGCAAGATACAGGAGTATGCATTGATGAAAGGAAGACTGTATGGGATCGGGGTTGGTCCGGGGGATCCGCAACTCCTCACACTGAAGGCCAAGGAAGCCATCGAGAGATGCGACATCATCGCATACCCGGTGAAGAAGACGGGCGAGAGGAGCACCGCACTGGAGATAGTACGTCCGTCCGTGGATGTGTCCTCGAAGGAGATCATGGAACTTCTCTTCGTGATGGATCCCAGCGAGGATGTCCGTCAGAACTACAGGGACGCCGCCATGGACAACATGTGCAGGGCCATGGACGACGGCAAGGATGTGGCCATGATCACCCTGGGGGATCCGTGCGTGTACAGCACGTTCATGCGCATCTGCAACGACGTGGGCGCCAGGGGTTACGAGACCGAGGTCGTCTCCGGGGTCCCGTCCTTCTGCCACGGTGCCGCCAAGGCGGGACTTCCGCTGATGCTCGCGTACGAGAGCCTCGCCATAGTCCCGGCATCCGAGGAGAATATGCCCATGGTCTCCGGGGCATTGGACGATTTCGAGAACATCGTGATAATGAAGGCCTTCGCATCGATAGATGCCATCATCGCCATGATGAACGAGAAGGGGATCCCTCTGGAATGTGCCACCGTCATGAGCAACATAGGTATGGACACCGAATACGTCGGACCTCTTGTAGCAGGCCGCGAGTACGGGTATTTCACCACGGTCCTGGTGAAGAAGGAGGGGTCCAGGGTCTGATCCCCCATGTTGGACGTATTGTCCAATAAATTACCACAATAGGTGTTGGATGATTGGTACAATTATATACGCCGTCCAGCTGACAGTATCATCCAATTAGTGAGGTGTCCAAATGGGAAGCTCAATGATGAAGATCGTCGCCATCGGCATAGTCGCCGTCGTGGCGGTAGCAGGATGTGCATTCGTCATCGTCAACAACGATAACGGCAGCAGCGGACCGATAACCATAGTCGACGGTTCCGGAAATGAACTGACATTCGATTCACCTTTAGAGAAGGTGGTCACGGCCAATACGAACATACCCAATGCGATCAAGATGCTCGGTTACAACGACAAGGTCGTGGGACTCAGTTTCTATTCCCAGAATTCCGACGACAGCAACTGGGATAAGTACTCCCCCTCGTTCTCCAAAGCGACGCACATGCCGTTCACCAAGAACATGTCTGCGGAGTCCGTCAAGATCACGGGTGCCACCGCGGTCATAGTCCCGGTCAGTTCCATGACCATCACCTCCGATCAGGACAGGGAGTTCACGGAGGCCAACATAACCGTCATCAGGCTCAACTGCAACGGGGACTCCGCGATCGACGATCTCGAGAAGCTCATCACCCTTTTCGGCGGCAACGGAGCATCCAACGACAACTTCGATGCATACATGAAGATGTACAACGACGTCGTGACCACCGTCACGACCAAGGCGGCCTCCGCGGACACATCGGACAAGACCTTCCTCATGTACATGTCGTCCGGTGTATCGTTCTACAACCCGTCCTCCGAACTCAGCAACATAATCGAGTCCATCTACGGAAAGAACGCACTCCGCGGCATCAGCAATCTGGATGTGTCGTCGGTCACCACAAGTGCCGACGCGACCGGTATCGAGGAGAGCATCAGATCCCTGGATGCCGGGAACAGCGTGGACAAACTGTTCATAAGGGGAACAAGTACCACCAACACCGTGAGCAAGGCACAGACCGTCTGGAACGACTCCATGTTCGCGAAATCCGAGATGTCCTACAGCAAGATCTCCCCCATCGCAGCGGGAGAGGTATACATATTCGATTCGGACATCATGTCCGGACTCCTCACGTTCGTGGGATATGTGGCGATCGCCGAGGTCTGCGGTATCGATACCGGTATCTCGGTGGCGGACCTCATCGAGGACTTCAACGACAGGTTCGGATACAGCGAGACATCCTCCGGACTCGTGTTCAAGGTCACGGGCGGAGTGGCGTCCGAGGTGGTCCTGGACTGAAATTAAACAATTACGAAACCATTTTCCAATAACGGAAGCCGCGTATCGGTATGAACGAAGATGAGATGGTTGAGAGGATCCAGAAGGATTTCGACGAGGACGTTTTCGAAGGCAAATACGATGCCGAGTCCAGGAAGAAACTCGTCTTCATAGCCATACTGATCGCGGTCTCCCTCTTCACCATGATGATATCCGTCACGTTGGGTGCCGTCGACATACCGCTGATCGACGTGATCAACGTGTTCATGCATCCGATCCTCCCGCAGATCTTCGCAGAACCCTCCATGGAGTATTACAGCGAGTTCATCTTCAGGGGCAGGATGCCCAGGGTGCTCATGGTCGCGCTGACCGGATTCTCCCTGGGTCTCGCGGGCATGGTGATGCAGGGTCTGCTGAGGAACCCCCTCGTCAGCCCCTTCACCCTGGGGGTGTCCACGGCGGCATCCTTCGGTGCCGCACTGTCCATCATGTTCGGGCCGATGCTGTTCGGTTCGGCGATGACGCTGAAGTACAGCGTGATGGGTGTGAACTTCTACGTGGACGATCTCGTACAGGTGCTGTTCGCATTCCTGATGGCTTTGGCGAGCATCGGGATAATATTGCTGATGACCAGGGGCAGGGATATCTCGAGATCCACCGTCATCCTATCGGGTGTCGTGATCAGCTACCTCTTCCAGGCGGGGATCATGGCCTGCAAGTACTTCTCCGACGAGGACGAACTGAGGGAGATCACCATGTGGATCATGGGGAGCTTCACGGGGTCCACATGGGGAGGGGTGCTGATCCTCGTCCCGATCGTGGTCGTCTGCTGCATCGCGCTGATAAAGGCATCCATGGACATCAACGCCCTCTCGGCCGGTGACGATGTCGCCTCCAGCCTCGGTGTGGATGTCGCCAAGCTCAGGCGCGAGGGACTGCTCATCAGCACGATGGTGACGGCCGCGTGCCTCTCGTTCACCGGAGTGATCGGATTCATCGGTCTGATGGCGCCGCACATATGCAGGATGATCATAGGCAACGATGCAAGATATCTCTCAGTATGTTCCGGGCTGATGGGTATCGCCATCCTGTCGCTCTCGGACCTGTTCTGCAGGCTGATAATCCGTCCCGGGGAGCTCCCCGTGGGGATCGTACTTTACATCATAGGCGGACTGTTCTTCGTATGGATGGTCG
>JBJEZZ010000032.1:0-14158 GCA_051887655.1 Candidatus Methanomethylophilaceae archaeon
GATGACGACAACATCACGGACGTCGGAGGCACCATCAACGCATCCATCAAGATACCCGCAGGCAAGAAATGCTGCGTATCGATTTCGATGGGATTCAGTCTCATCACGACCGTGTCCGTGACTCTGAAGGTCGGTGACACGACATACGGTCCTTTGGCTTACAGCGGTTATTACGGAGTGCATTATTTCGGAATCTCCAACGGTGAGCTTGTACAAAGTACGAATCAGGATGTATGGTTCATCACCGAATCGGAGATAGTGGTGACCATCGAGGGACAGAGGGCATTGTCCAGCGTGGTGGTGTCGATACTCATCGACAGCAACTCTGACAACAGTTAATACGGAAAACACCGTTAACTGTATCATGAGCGACTCTGCCGAGGAGAACTACGATCACGCCGAGTCACTGTTCGCCGACAAGCATTATTCGGAGGCTTTGAAGTACTACCGCAAGGCCGCATACGCCGGACATGCACCTTCGCAGTGCAGGCTCGGTGAGCTGTATTATAGGGGTCTCGGCGTACGCAATCATCCGATAGAGGCGATCCATTGGTTCGAGGAGTCCTCCTCCCAAGGATACGTTCATGCCACCTATCTCCTGGCCCATCTGTACGAGCACTGTTTCGGATGGGACGAGTACGGCAGCAAGGCCTTCGACCTCTATGCGCGTGCGGCCGACGACGGACATCCCGCGGCGTGTTCCGCGCTGGGGTTGTGCTACAGGTCCGCACTGGGAACGGAACAGGATCTGGTCAAAGCGGCGGAATGGTTCCGCAGGGCCGCGGAACTGGGCGATCCGGACGGACAGTTCAGGTTGGCCTGCTGCTACCGCGACGGGATGGTCCTCGAGAGGGATCCCGTATCCGCATTCCGTTGGTTCAACGCCGCGGCGGAGAACGGGCATGTGGATTCCATGGCATGTCTCGCCACCTGTTACGTCACGGGTTCCGGCACCGACAGGGACAGGGACATGGCCGAATATTGGTTCGGGAGGGCGGGTGAATCCGGGAACATGGATGCCCTCGCCTGTCTGGCACATCTCATCGAGGACAGGGATCCCGAGACGGCCGTGGACAGGTACAGGAGGGCGGCCGAGGGCGGCAGCGCCTTGGCGCAGCACGGTCTCGGACACTGCTACAGGTTCGGCAAGGGCGTCGAGGTCAGTCCGGAGAAGGCGGTGGAATGGCTGAGGAAGGCCGCATACGGTGGCGTCCGCGATGCCATGTACGAGCTGTCGGAGTGCTATGCCGAGGGTTTCGGTGTCCGTCAGGATCCGAAGGAGGCCGGGAGATGGCGCGATATGGCCGAATCCTCCAGGTGACGGTACCGACCCGTTCATATCATGGTTGGGAGATACGGTCCGCATGGCACACGATACGAGGAAGGTCTCGCCCCCGCAGAGAGGGCGCATCATCGCCAAGCCCATCCGCGGGATATACGTCGACATAAGGTCGGAGACGCCCACGATGTCCGTCGCGGACGTGATGAACGATGCGTCCCTGCGCAGGTCCATGCACTGCGGACGTCTCAAGAGGGACGTCAGGAACATCGGCGGAAGGCCGTTCTCCTTCATCTACGATGCCAACTTCATGCGTTCCAAACTCCTGCGTTTCAGCGCGTTCGACGTGCGTGAGGACATCCTCGAATCGGAGTACATCCTGGGCAACCTCTTCATCTGCTCCGAGGACATGGAGACTCCTCTCCGCGAGGAGGATTTCAAATTCATCGTGAAACAGTCCGTGGCGGCGAGATGGGGCGACCTGGGGCCGTCCATGCCGATAGTTCTGATCGGCGACAGGGAGTTCGAGTCCACCGACGAGAATGCGGAGTACCTCTCCAGAATAAACGAGCTGTTGGACATCGTCCGCGGGATGGCCGCGGACGAGTGAATCCAGGGGGGATCGCATGGGAGCATACACACTCACTGTCCTGTGCGGCGGGAAGTCCCTCATGCTCGTGCCGAGATCCCCCATGGACCTGGACCCTTCGGTGCACGTGAAGGGGTTGGGTGCGGAGGTGATGCGCGCCTCTCCCGAGATGGCCGAGTTCATGTATCGCGACGTGAAGATCACCCTGTATTCCAACGGCGGACTGATGTTCTACCATCTCAGCGACGCGGATGTCGCGGAGACGTACGCGGACGAGATACTGTCCGGTGCGCCCTGACAGTATTCGTTGCCGTTCCTACGATAATCGTGATGCCCTATCTTGATGTTTCGTTCTTTGACATACTCATATTTTACTAATAATATAATACAATGTCCGGAGGATACGGGCGTGTACCGTACATATGCTTGGTAGTATTGGGTGGGAATACTATGAAATTCTGCATAATTCCACGATGTTCGTAACGATTCTTTCGTTCCTTTTTATACCACGATATTACGATATTCGTGATAGATTTACGAATTACTGTAATCGTACCGCCAGACTTATAATGTCTGTATGGGATACGTAACCAATTCACGAACAGGAGATTCTGTCATGAAAGATCTTAAAAAGACATTGATCACCAGCGCGATCGTGTTGGTAGCACTCATCATCCTTCTGGCGATATTCCCTCCGGATATCACCGAGATCTATGATGATGAAGGTGAGTTCTTAGGACTCAATTATGGGTTCTGGGCGATCCTGCCACCGGTCATCGCCATCTCGCTCGCTTTGATAACCAAGGAGGTCTATCCCTCCCTGTTCATCGGTATCGTATCCGGAGTACTCATCTATTCCAAACTCGATATCAGTGTATTCCTTCAGAAGCTCACCTATTCCGTCGCTGACGATTCCGGTGCGTTCTACAGCACCGTCACCGACCCCGGAAACATTTCCATCATCGTCTTCCTGGTGGTCCTCGGAGCACTCGTCTGCCTCATGAGGTATTCCGGAGCGTCCAGGGCATTCGGTGACTGGGCAAGGGTCAAGATCAAGAAACGTTCCGGCGCAGGTCTCTCCACCATGCTCCTCGGACTCATCATCTTCGTTGACGATTACTTCAACTGTCTTACGGTGGGAAGCGTCATGACCCCCGTGACGGACGAGCACAGGATCTCCCGTGCGAAGCTCGCGTACATCATCGACTGTACCGCGGCACCTGTCTGCATCATCGCTCCCGTCTCCTCCTGGGCGGCGGCCGTTTCCGATTTCACCCCCGATGGTGTGTCCGGTATCAGTCTCTTCCTCCAGGCCATCCCGTACAACTTCTATGCGCTCTTCACCCTTCTGATGGTGCTCCTGACCACCATCCTGTGCATCGACTTCGGAAAGATGAGGCAGCACGAGATCAATGCGATCAGGGGCGATCTCTTCTCCGGTGCCAAGGCAAACGGTGTGGAGACCGTCATCGAGGCCAACCCCCGCGGAAAGATCCTGGATATGGTCGTTCCCATCGTCGTCCTTGTTGTGGTCTGTGTGTTCATGATGCTGTACACCGGAGGTATAATGGATGGGGAATCGTTCATCGACGCATTCTCCAACTGTTCGTCCTCCACCGCTCTCGCCGTCGGCGGTACGATCTCCATACTGATCATCATGATGTACTATTGCGCACGCGGTCTCACCACAGGGAAGCAGTGCTTCGACAGCATCCCCGAAGGTTTCAAGGCCATGTTCCCCGCGATCTTCATCCTGATCTTCGCATGGACCCTCAACAGCATCACCGGGGATCTCGGAGCCAAGTTCTTCATCCGTGATCTGATGGACGGAAGTGCGGCAGAGCTCATGAACCTCCTGCCCGCAGTGATCTTCGCGGTCGCACTGTTCCTCGCGTTCTCCACCGGAACCTCCTGGGGAACCTTCGGAATCCTGATCCCGATCGTCACCGCGATCTTCGTGCCCTCCGACCCGCTGTACATCATCGGAATGTCCGCATGTCTCGCGGGAGCCGTCTGCGGAGACCACATCTCCCCCGTGTCCGATACCACCATCATGGCGAGTGCCGGTGCCGAGTGCGATCTCCTCACCCACGTGAACACGCAGATCCCGTACGCCCTCTACGTTGCGGGTGTGTCCTTCATCACCTTCATCGTGGCAGGATTCGTCAAGAACTCCGTCATCTCCCTGATCATCGGTGCCGTACTCCTGTTGGCGGGACTCATGTACATCAAATTGGTGGTGTACAAAGGGGTGACGCCGGAACAGGAGGCTCTCGGAGCCGGACAATCGGAATGACGGACCCTTCGGGAACGTGAAACCGTTTAGGGGGACCTCCCCCATCCTATTTCTGTGATCATATCATTCGTACGGATCGCACCCGTTCCGTTGTCAAATCAAAAATGACATATCCTCTCTCACTTTTTCTGGCCCGTCCGAGACGTATCGGGTCCCGTTCTGGGGGTGAGCGAAGATATGTCTCCGGAACAGGAGCGTATGGTCGATGAGGTTGAAAGACGGTCCTTTGATAGCACTCATAATAACCCTGAGCGTGTTCGCACCCATTTCCACGGACATGTACCTGTCCGCGCTGCCGGATATGATGGTGCATTTCTCCACGAACGAATCGGTCATGAACATGACCCTCTACGGTTTCCTTCTGTCGCTGACGGTATCGTCCCTGTTCATAGGGCCGATATCAGACAAGTACGGCAGGAAGCCCGTCCTGATCGTGTCCATGATACTCTATACGATCATGTCGGTATTGTGCGCATTCGTGGACGATATCACGGTCATGATCGTCCTCAGGGTGATACAGGCCATCGGAGGGGGAGGCGCAATGGTCGTCTCCATAGCGTTGATCAAGGACTGCTTCGAACCCTCGAAGATCGGATCGATAATGACCATCGTCACCGCCATCGGTGTCATAGGTCCCGTATTGGCGCCCATCATAGGTACCATACTCACGGAACTGTCCGATTGGAGGGCCACCTTCATCGCACCCGCGATCATATCCGCCGTGTGTCTCGTCGCCTCGTTGGTGATGGACGAGACGCTCGATGACAGGATGCGCTACACGGGCAGCATCGTCGGTTCCGTCAGGGGACTGTCCGAACCCCTCAGGGATCGCGATTTCTTCAGGTTCCTGCTGATCAGCACGGTGTTCAATCTGCCCTTCCTGGGATACATCGGGGTGTCCTCCTACATTTATCAGACCATGTTCGGAACGTCCGATGTCATGTACAGCGTGATGCTGGCGGTCACCATCCTGACCGCGATCTGCATAATGATGGCCATACGCCGCATACAGTCGAAGGTGTCCCCCTCCGTGTCCATGATGCTCTATCTGGCCTTCGCCGTCGCGGGATGCGTGCTGCTGTTCACCGTGGCACCCATGAACGAGTACCTGTTCCTGATATCCGTCATCCCGGTCGCGGTGCTGATCACGTCCATACGTCCGTTCGGATTCGACATCCTCATGGCCCAGCATGAGGGGGACAACGGTTCCGTATCCTCCCTGCTGAACTTCTGCACCTTCGGATTCGGTGTGGTCGGAATGGCCGTATGCTCGCTTCAGGTGTGGGACAGCTTCATAACCGGCATAGCGGCCATGATGCTGGTGGCCACATCGGTGTTCGCGGTCTGCTGGTTCATGATGAGGAGAAGCCCCTCCAGGCTGAAGGGGCTGGAGGACATCTGACCCCTCTCACGGGGTCAGGGTCTTCCCCTCATCAGTACCGCCATCGATCCGAGGGCCATCACCGCTATTCCCAATACGGCGGCGATCTCCGTCGTCGCGGGGGCACCGTCCTTCTTCACCGATGCGAACGTGGCGGTGTACGTAGCGTCCGATACGCATACCTCGGATACCTCCGGGTCCCATCCGGTGAACCTGTACGAGCGGTCGTCGTCGCCCTCCCTGACGGGGTCCGCGGGTACGGTTATCTCGGAACCGTATGCGTATATTTCCTTGGAGATGACGCTGCCGTCGTAGTTCAGGAACGTCACGGTGAACTCCTCCGGGACGAACGTGACCGATACCGAATGGTCGCGGTCGATGTTGCTGAACGTGTACGATTCCTCGTATCCGGATATGCCTATCTCGGAACCGTCGACGGTTATCGCTGACAGGACGTACCCGTCCGCCGGGGAGTAGGAGACGGTAAAGCTGTCGTTGAACTTCACCGTTCCGGATCCGGTCACGGTACCGTTAGTACATTCGGTGTCCACGGAATAGAGGGCATACATCACGATCGACGTGTCGCCGTTGCCCTTGTTCACGAACATCTCGATCTCCGCGGGAGCGTATCCGTCCATCGTGACGGTGATCGTCTGCATCCCGTACGTGCATTCCACGGAGAATCTCCCTGTCGTGGTGGTGCTGATCCTGTATTCGCCGTTCACGGACACGTCCGCACCGCCGATCAGGGTCCCGTTCTGGTCGGTGACACTGCCCCCGATGATGTATCTCATGGATTCGTAGAAGACGGCCACCTCCCTGTCGGAGGTCACGTTCACGACCTTGCTGGAGGATACCATGCCCTCCTTCGTTATGGACAGGGTGTACCTGCCGAATGGCACCTTGAGCGAGAACTTGCCGTCCTCGTCCGAATATACGACGGCCACGTACGTGTCCGATGCCATCCTGATGCGTACACCGCCGGTATCGACGCCGAATTCGAAGCTCTCGACGGTACCGAGGACCGTGAACTCCATCCTCTCGAACGTCACCTTGACCGTGTGGTCCCCGGATATGGATGCGATGTCGACGCGGTCCACCGCACCGAGGGATTCGCCGTCCAATACGACGTCCTTTATCAGATACAGTTCGTCCGCCGTGATAGTGACGGTGACGTCGCTTCCGATGCCGAAGAGCGATGTGCCGGGGGATGCGGTACCTCCTTCGCCGCAGGACACCTCCACCTTCGCGTATGTGCCGTCCGGGAACATGGTGACGTCGCAGACCATGTCCTCTTTCAAATCGACGGTCCCGAGCGTCTGTGCCGCGTACCCTTCCTCCCCGGCGCTCATGATGTATCTCCCGTACGGAAGGCCGTCTATGGAATATGTACCGTCCACGTCGGATACGGCCTTGTACCTCCCGCCCTCCATGGACTCCGCGGTGACCGTTACGCCGGACAGCATACCGCCGAGGGAGTCGGCCACGTATCCGGATATGGAGTACGACGCGTCATCGAACGTCACGACGATGCTGTAGGAGGACTCGCTGCCGTCTATCTCTATGGTGTCGGATACGGGATATGCCGTACCGTTGACCGTTATCGACGATACGGTCTTGCCGTCGTCCGGGGTGATCCTCACGGCGGTCGGTGTGCCCTTCCCGAGCACGCTGTATCCGTCCATGTCGGTGCTTCCGCCCTTGCCGCATTCGACGGACAGGGTGTACGATTCGGAGGGCGACTGCATGACGATGCTCACGCTCTCGTCGTCGTATATCCTGACGTCGTACGATGTATAGAGGCAGTAGCCTTCCTTCCCGGCGGTCACGGTGCACGTTCCGCTGGGGACCTTGAGGGAATATCTTCCGTCGGATCCGCTGACCGCGACATAGGGGGCGCCGTCGGAGACTATGGTCACGGTCGCCGACGCCACCGGGGCGCCCGTGCCGTCCGTGACGGTGCCGTCGACCGCCCTGTAGTCGCACACGTACGCCTTGATGCGCAGGTTGCCGACGTCATAGAGGTCGGTCCATCCACCTTCGCCGTGCTTTATGAAGCTCTCTCCGGGCTTCTCCGTCGTTTGTATGATGAATCCAAGGTCCTCATGGAGGTCCGCATCGTACGTCACCGGACTCATCTTGGTGAATCCTTCGTGTCCGGTCGACGGTACCGCATCGGTGGTGACCACCACCGAGAACAGTTCTCCCTTGGATATGGGCACATCCCTGCCCAGATCGACATTGATCGTTCCGTGGTATCCCGAACCGCTTATCGGACCGGCGGCGAGGGTCCCGCTGCACGGGTCGTTCGGATCCGTCAGGCCGGTGTACACGCTGACGGAGTATCCGTACTGTGCGTCGTTATCGGGTGATGCGGAGAAGCATATGTTCCTGATGACCCCGTCGTCGACGGCCTTGAACACGTTGGCCGATGACACCTCGTCGGAGTTCGTGCCGACGGTTCCGCTCTCCACACCGCCGTCGTACTGGTAGTTCTTGTCGAAGGTGGATGCGGGTTCGGCCTCCACGCTTGCGAGGTAGCGTTCGAAGGAGATCACGGAGTTGTACGATACCCATATGTATCCGTCGTATCCGTGCATCACGTTCCCTTCGAACATGGACGTTCCGAAGGAGTTCTTGATGAGCCATGCCCCGTCGCATCCGGGGTCCGTCGCGAAGTTCTCGCGGGGATAGTTATCGTCATATCCGACCAGGGTCACCGCGTGATACCCTTCCTTCAGGTCCTCGGGTGCGTAGAACGTGAGGGAATCGTTGCCGTTCTCATCGGTGACGATCTTGAAGTCGCTCTTGATGTACGGTATCGTGGTCACGAGGCTGTTGTGGTTGAGGAGCTCCCTCTTGATGGAATCCATGTCGTAGTATTCGACCATCCTCGCCGACGTGACGATGTATGCCGTCTTGTCGAACTCGTATATGGGATTGATCGTGCTGCGTTCGTCGATGAGTCCGTATTTCAGATCTGTCTCGTAGACCAGTCCCCTCCATTGGAGGGCATCCTGCACGGTGTATGCGAGCCTGCCGCCGTTGATGATCTGACCGTCGTACCTGTACACCACGTCGCCCTCCATCCCACCGATGGGGCCCTCGGTGTAGTGGATCAGATAGTATACCAGCTGGTACTCGGACAGGTCGATGCTCAGGTCGGCATATCCTTTCTTGATGAGGTTGGTCTCCACACATGATATGAACGCGAACGCCCAACATGTGTTGTAGTTCCCCTGATCCTTCACGGATGTGACGAGACCGTAGTCCCTGAGGTCATAACTCGAAGGCAGGTCCGATGTCCCTGCGGCGGCATCGTCCCCGGGTGAGGAGAGCGGTACCGCCGCGGAAATTATCATCAACAGTGCTGCGAACAGTGCGATCGATGCGGATGTGCGATTCATAGGGATCGTCTTGGAATCCCTTTGTCTTTATTTATTTGTGACATGTGGCACATGGGATCGGATTGCGGCGGATACGTACGGCAGCCGTCCGTACATACAGATATATGCGGATACCGGCATATTACGGTCATGGAACCATCCGATCTTGGCCTGAGGACGCTGGGGTCCCCGTCCGTCGTAGGCGCGTACATATCCGACCTGTCGGACGCCCGCGGATACTGCCGTCCGCATGTGCGCGAGGCATGCGAGGAGAACACGTGCGGATACTACGGGAGGAACCACATGTGCCCGCCCATGCTGCCGCCGCTGGAGGTATGCGACGGGACGCTGCGCCGTTACGATACCATGCTCCTCGTGAAGACGGCGTATCCCCTGGAGAACGAGTTCGACGTAGACGGTATGATGTCCGGTATGAAGGCGCATCAGGCCCTCGTCAGGGATCTGAGGGAGGAGTTCCGCAGTAAGCTGTCCACAGACTGTTTCGCACTGTCGGCGGGAGCGTGCATGATATGCGACAGTTGTTCGTGCGGGGACGGGGGAGCGTGCAGGTTCCCGGACATGTCCATCCCCTCCATCGAAGGGTACTGCATCGATCTGGTGGAGCTCACTGGCGGTCTCGGGATAAGGTATGCGGCCGACGAAGGCACCGTCACCTATTTCGGGATGATACTCTTCCGCAGGGACTCGCTGTCCCTCTGATCCGTACCGGGGATCCCGTCCGTACGGAACGCATCCTTCATATCGGATGATACTCTCCGTAGCGGATATGTGGAGGATAGGGGACCTGGAACTGGACGGACGTGTGATCCTGGGTCCCATGTCCGGATACACCTCCCGCGGATACAGGGATTTCATGGCACCTTTCGGCGTGGCCGCATCCGTGACGGAGATGACCTCGGACATGGGCATCATATACGGCACCGACAGGACCGAGAACGGTTTCGTATCCTTCGAATCGGACCATCCCACGGGTCTTCAGGTGTTCGGACACGACCCGGAGTCCCTGGCCAAGGCATCCGCGAGGGCGTTGGAGATCAATCCCGGGATAGCGTTCATAGACATCAACATGGGCTGTCCCGTTCCGAAGATATCACGCAGCGGCGCCGGTTCGGTGCTGATGAAGGATCCGGCCAGGTGCGGGGAGATCGTACGCAGGGTGAAGGCCGCCGTGGATATCCCGGTGACGGTGAAGATGCGCCTCGGATGGACCGGTTCCGCCGTCAATTTCAGGGATGTGATAGAGGAGACCGTATCCGCGGGCGCGGATGCGGTCACCGTGCACCCGAGGACGAGGGACCAGAGGTATGCTGGATATCCGCACTACGAACTGGTGGAGGGACTGGGGAAGGAGATTCCCGTGCCGTTGATCATCTCGGGCAACATCTATTCCGCGGAGGATGCGAGACGCGCCGCGGAGATCACGGGCGCGGAGGGCGTGATGGTGGCACGCGGAGGCGTGGGTAATCCCTTCCTTGTGACCCAGATCGATTCCTTGTTCAGGTACGGGACGGTACCCGACAGTCCTACGATATCGCAGCAGGTGCATTGGTGCCTCCGTTTGGCCGATATGCTGATAGAGGAGAAGGGGACGGAGGATGCCATGGCCAAGATGAGGTGCATGGCACCCAAGTTCGTGGCCGGATGCGACGGGTGCAGGGAGTATAGGTATCTCTTAGCCACGGAATCCTTCACCAGGGATGCCATGTTGGACCTCCTGATGGAGATCGAGCACCGCATGGGCGATGTGAGGATACGCCCTCCGCCGCCGTCGGTGGGGCGGTGCGGATGCGAGATTCCGGGTATATAAAGGGCGATATACTGGCACCTTCGAATGAGTACCCTTAAAGATATCCTGGCAGATATCATCATATGGATTCCGATTCAGGTATTTCCGGTGGTCTGAAGGTCGGAGACACTTTCCCGCCCTTCCAATTGAAGAACGAGAATGGGGACATGTTCGACAGTTCGGATATGTCCGGCAGGAGGTATATCATATACTTCTATCCGAAGGACAACACCTCCGGATGTACCAGGGAGGCCAAGGACTTCACCGCGGCCCTTCCGACGTTATCCGAGATGGATGTCGACGTGATCGGTGTCAGCAAGGATTCCTCCAGGTCGCACAGGAACTTCATAGACAAACAGGAGCTCGGATTCAGTCTTCTCAGCGATCCCGAGCATGTCCTGATGGAGAAGGTCGGTGCGTGGGGTTCCAAGATTTCCTACGGTAAGGAGACCACGGGTACCATCCGTTCCACCTTCGTCGTCGGTGCCGACGGCAGGGTGGAGAACATGTGGAAGAACGTCCGCGTCGCAGGGCACGTGGACACGGTGGTCGATTCCCTCAGGGGCTGATCGGCACCGTTCCGATCCCGGGGGCGGCCTGCGGTCATGCCCGGGCCGTTCCGCTCCCGTCCGATATCGGATGCAAATATAGATACTGTTTTTGGTATGTTATCCGAATTATTTTGTTGTTAATTGATGTTACTAAAAGATAAGTTTTTATTACCATAGCAGGATTACGTGACAGGTATCTCAATGAGCATAGAAATGGGAAAGAAAGCGATCCTGATCGTCGGTCACGGTTCCAGGTACACGTACAACAAGAACATCATGCTCCTCCAGAAGGAGAGGCTCGAGGCGATGGGATTCGGCAACATCTACATCGGATTCAACGAGGCGTCCAAACCCACCATACAGGAGGCCATGTCCTCCATCGCCGCGGATGGTTTCGAAGAGGTGATCGCCGTTCCGTTCTTCATCGCATCGGGCCTTCACATGACCCGCGACATACCTCCGAAGCTCTGTCTGAGCGAAGGACAGAGGGAAGGTCCCGTCAACGTCGACGGAAGGACCCTCACGATGCACTTCGACACTCCGTTCGGGGACGAACCGCTCCTCGCACAGATCCTCAAGGAGCGCATCGCACTGGCATCCACCGGCGAGAAATCCGCGGTCATGGTCGTGGGACACGGTTCCAGGCTCCCGTACAACAAGGAGATCATCTCTCTCAACGCATCCCGTCTCTCCACGATGGGACTTGGCGATGTGTACTATGCGTTCAACGAGTTCAACGATCCCAAGATCGAACCCGTTCTCGAGGAGGCACTCGACAAGGGTGCGGACGAGGTCATCGTCGTACCCCTGTTCATCTCCCTCGGGGATCACCTGAAGAACGACATCCCTCCGAAGATCCACCTCATCGACGGACAGAGCTCCGGCGAGTACGTGCACAAGGGAAGGACGGTCATCATCAGGTACCTCCCGCCCATCGGAGAGGATCCCCGTCTCACGGAGGTCCTCGCCGAGAAGATCAAGAGATACCTCTAACTAAAAAAACACCGCCCGTCCCTTGCAACCTCCGTCGGGCGGTCATTTTTATCACCTTTCCGGGACCGTCGGTCTGCGGATATCATATCCGTGCGCCGGTCCCTTCGCCGTCGGCACATCCCGCGATTGTGCCCATACGGACCTTCGTCATACTCCCGACCCGGTGTGCGTATACGATAATCCGTATTCCGTCCGCATCCGAGATCCAGGGTGTACTGAATCCTTTTTTATACAATCTTCATATTTCGTACAGACGAGGGCAATGGAAGAGATAGTCCTGCTGACATTGATGGCCACGTTCACGCTCGTGGCGGCAGTATGTTCGATAGTGTTCAACCGTATGAAACTGCCGCCGTTGATAGGTTATCTGGTCGCAGGTATCATCGTCGCCAACGCTTTCACGATAACCGAAGATTGGAATTTCGTTGTAAGTACACTGTCGAGCATCGGTCTGGTCATGCTGATGTTCAGCATCGGTATGGAGATCGATATCTCCAAGGTCAGGACACAGGGTGTCTTCGCCATAAAGATCGCCGTCGTGCAGCTGCCCCTCCTGGTGATAGGCGGTATGGTCTGCGGTCCCATGCTGGGATTCAATTTCGTGCAGAGCATAGCACTCGGTGCGATAATCTCCGGTTCGTCCACCGCCGTGGTCCTCGCGGTCCTCAAGTCGCAGGGTAAGCTCGACGACGAGCACATCGACCTTCTCGTCCTGATCACCATCATGGAGGATATCGGTCAGGTCGTCATACTGTCCATGATCACGCCCATCCTGGCGGGATCGTCCATGAACGTGGATTCGCTGATCGTCATGATCGTCAGTATCCTGATATTCATGTGCGTGAGCCTCATCATAGGTCTCAAGTTCATGCCCAGGATAGTCGGATGGGTGTCCGACAACGTGTCGATGGAGGTCCTGGTCATCTTCGCCGTGGGTCTCGCGTTCGGGATGGCACTCCTTTCCGTGAAGGTCGGACTGTCCATGGCGATCGGTGCGTTCCTGATGGGTATGATGATCTCGCCCTGCAGGTCCGCCCATGAGATCACACATCAGATCGAACCCATGAAGAACCTGTTCATGGCCATGTTCTTCATATCCGTCGGTATGGAGATCAGGGTGGACGTCATCGTGGAGAACATCCCGCTGATCGTTGTCATCTACCTGATATTCGCGGTCCTCAAGACCGCCACCGTGTCGCTCGGATACTGGCTCTGTGCCTCCGACGGAAAGACCGGATTCATATCCGCGGTCAGTCTCGTGGCCATGGGAGAGTTCGCGTTCATCATAGCCAAGGTGGCATACGAGTACGATGTGGTCAGCGAATCTTTCTACACCTCGGTCATCGGTGCCGCCCTGCTGTCCATGATAGCGCTGCCGTTCCTCACCAGGTTCTCCGACAGGATCTGGGACACCGCATCCGCGCACATGCCGCGTCCCGTGAAGGCAGCGGGCGGGTTTATGAACCGGTTCAGGGACGAGATCTACGCTGGTATAGAAACTTCCTCCAGGAAGTCCAAGAGCGCCTACACCAAGAGGATGACCTCCGCGTACTTCAACATCATAATGATCGCAGCTATCGAGATCGTGTTCTTCTGGCTCATCCCGCCTGCAGCCGATTGGCTGTACTCGAACTACGGAGGGGAGCGCGTGTACTGGGAGATCGCACTCGTGGTGCTGAACCTGTTCGCTCTCATGCCGCCCACGGCCCGTTTCATCACCAACACCAAGTTCATCATGCAGCTGATCATGAACAGCTGTTCCCAGATCGCGAAGGTTCGCGGGGAGTCGGTATCCGGCAACGTCTACATGTCCGTCCTGAAGCTCAATACGGTCTCCGTCATGTTGGCCATCGACTTCATGATAGTGTTCATCGTT
>JBJEZZ010000033.1:0-13800 GCA_051887655.1 Candidatus Methanomethylophilaceae archaeon
GGGTTCGGAATGGGACCGGGTGTTGCCCCGCCGCTATGGCCGTCAGACCAAAACTTGAGATACATCCATTGTATATATACTTATCCGTAGAATGTCTCATCGTGATCGAGAACGTCGTTCCAGAGCTTCAGGGTCTCCTGCGCATCCTCGTCATCCATGATCTCGATGGCGAATCCTGCGTGGATGACCACCCAGTCTCCGATCTTCGCATCGACCATGGATACGTTGGTCTGCTTGACCACTCCGCCGAAGTCGATGTCTCCTGTCTCGCCGTTTATGGCGATGACCTTTCCGGGAATAGCAAGGCACATGATATCACTCCGTCATGATCTTGAGGATGGCCTCCGCGGGGAGTCCTCCGCATGCCTCCAATGCCTCTACGGCCTTCTCCTTGTCGCAGTTGGTCTGCGACATGACGAGCTCGACGTCCTCCGCGGGGAACGCAGGTGCGGTCTCGGTTACGGAGCCAAGGGGCCTCTCAGAATCGATACCGTCGATCTGGTAGGATTTCTGTCCCTTCATGGTCATGACGTTGACCGTGGCGTTGGTGATGACGATCTCCTTCTCGTTGGTCCTGATGATGACCTCCGTCACACCGGGTATGGTCTCGTTGGTGATTCCCATACTCTTCATTGCCTTCTTCATCTGACGGGGGTCGATTCCTCCTCTCATTCCTGCCATGGTGTCCCTCGATTGTATCTCTTCGATTTAAGGATTAGGCGGACAGTCTCGCGATGAGCGCGTCCAGTACGGCCTGCGGATCCTCGGATGCCGACAGTCCTCCCTGTGCGAAGTCCTTCTTCCCCCCGCCCCTTCCTCCGAACTGTGCCAGCACATCCGATATGACGGCCTTGCAGTCGATGTCGGCATCGCCGGATGCGAGTATGACGGAGATGTTCTGTCCCGCACACACGAATGCGGCGGTATCGCCGTCCTTGCGGTGGGCCTCGGCGGATTCCACCGCGGGGTTCTTGTCCGACGTGCGGAGCACCGCGGAGTACACCCTCCTGCCGCCGACCTCCATAGGTGCCAGACCCTTGACGTATGCAGCAACTGTCTCTTTGAGCTGTCTCCTGCACATCTCCAGTTCGGACCTCATGTTGGATACGGTCCTGATGACATCCTCGGGTTTGCTCCCGAGTTCGTCTATTATGCGCAGGCACGAGTTGGCGAGATCCATGGACGCGTTGGTGGCATCCTCCCCGATCCTGAAGTGGATCGCGTACTGTCCTTTGCCGGCGGACACCTTCCTGTCCACGAATATGGCACCGATCTCGCTCGTCTCCATGACGTGTATCCCGCTGCATGCGGCTATGTCCACGTCGCCGATCTCGACGACGGTGATCTCGTCCTCCTCGATCCTGTCGAGCTTGACCCTTATCCTGGAGATCTCGGGGTCGTCCCTGCTCATGACGCTCTTGATCACGGGGTGGTTGTCCCTGACGACGGTGTTGGCGAATTTCACCGCCTCTCCGATGGCGTCCAACCCTATGTCCCTGTCCACGACCACGTATTTGCTGTCGGGACCGATGTAGATCTTGACTATGTTGATCTCGGGGTCCTGGCGGTGGAGTGCGTTGAACAGTATGTGCTCGGCGGTATGACCCATCATCAGGTCGTATCTCCTGTTCCAGTCCACGCTGCACCACATCCTGTCACCCACCTCGAACTGGTGTCCGGGGACCTTGTGGAATATATCGTCCCCTCTGTAGGCGACCTCCGTGACGGGTATGCCTCCCATGGAACCGGTGTCGCAGACCTGTCCTCCCCCTCCGGGGTAGAACGCGGTACCGCCCAGTTCCACCCATTCTCCGTCGATGGACGTCACTTCGCCTTCGAATTCGAATACATACCCGTCGTTCCTGAAGATCTCGTCAGTCATGTAGCTCTCCGCCTGTCCCGTCTAAGTACCACCAAATATATAGTGGGTTCGCGATTAGACATTTGTCTAATCGAGGTGTTTCAATGAGCGGGATCGAGGAATTCGATGAGTTGGACAGGAAGATCATCAATCTTCTTGCGACCTCCAGCGAGGGGTCGTTCAGACAACAGGCGAAACAGATCGGAGTCCATCCCACAACGCTCATCCAGAGGGTGAGGAACCTCGAGTCCAAGGGCGTCATCAACGGATACCGTGCCAAGATCGATTACATGAGGCTCGGTTTCGGGTACATGGGTCTCGTCCAGATCTACATGGAGGACAACATCCTCGACGTTCAGAATGCGATACGCGACCTCCCGCAGGTCCTGGCGATATTTGACGTGACCGGGGACTGCGATTCCATCGCGTGGATCGCATGCAAGGACAGGGACGAGTTCTCCTCCGTCGTCAAGAACATACTGGCACTTGACGGTGTGAAGAAGACCAACACGTCCGTCGTCCTCAACATGGTCAAGGACCCGTTCGATTTCGTCCCGGACGTCATGTGATCCCCCTTAATACGCGCCTGCGTTCCTCACGCGCAATAAGTTTAATAGGGTTGTCAGGTTAGCACCCCGCAACAAGAAAACAGAGGAACGCAAATGTTGAGAACACATACCTGCGGTGACCTCAGGTCCGAGGACCTGGGAAAGGAGGTTTGCCTCCAGGGCTGGGTCAGATTCTCCAGGGATCACGGGGGAGTCGCTTTCATCGACCTCGCTGACAGATACGGCATCACACAGATCGTCTTCGACCCCGAGTGCGTCGAGGGCGGCAACGGGACCATCGAGGAGGTCCTCAGGACCTTCTCCAGGGAGTCCGTCATCATGGTGAACGGTGTCGTGAGGAAGAGGGTCGAGGGCACCGAGGATCAGCGCAACCCCACCGGCGACATCGAGGTCGCCGTGCGTACCGCCAAGCTGCTCAACAGGTCCGCGCTCCCCCCGTTCGAGCTGGGAGACCAGAAGGAGAACGTCCTTCCCAACGAGGACATCAGGATGCAGTACAGGTATCTGGACCTCAGGAGGACCGAGATGCTCCAGGCCATGGAGTTCAGGTCCAAGCTCCTGCACCTCGTGAGGCAGTACCTGGAGAGCCAGAGGTTCCTCGAGATCGAGACCCCCATCCTGGGAAGGTCCACCCCCGAGGGTGCGAGGGACTACATCGTCCCCTCCCGTGTCCACCCCGGAACGTTCTACGCGCTCGCCCAGTCCCCCCAGCTCTTCAAGCAGATGCTGATGGTCGCCAGCATGGACCGCTACTTCCAGGTCGCACGCTGTTTCCGCGACGAGGACTCCAGGAAGGACAGGCAGCCCGAGTTCACTCAGCTGGATATGGAGATGTCCTTCGTGGACATGAAGGACATACAGGACCTCATCGAGGGTATGCTGGCATACACCTGGAAGGGCCTTTACGGCGTGGAGCTCGCGACCCCTTTCCCCCACATCGCCTACCGCGATGCCATGGAGAGGTTCGGTTCCGACAAACCGGACATGAGGTACGGACTCGAGTTCACCAAGCTCACCGATGTCGTCAGGGATGCGCCCTACAAGATCTTCCAGAACATCATCTCCGAGGGCGGTATCGTCGCAGGTATGAACCTCAAGAAGGATATCGCCGGCGAGAAGATCGGAAGGAACGACGTGGACCGTTATATCAAGTACGCGAAGAAGTGCGGTCTCGGCGGTCTCACCTGGATGAGGTGCGTGGACGGGAAGCTGGAGAGCAACATCGTCAAGTATTTCACGCCCGAGATCCTGGACAACATAAAGGAAGTCATGGGTGCGGAGGAGGGCGACCTCCTGTTCATCGTCGCAGGTCCCTGGAAGTCCACCTACGAGGGTGCGGGTGCCCTGAGGAAGAAGCTGGCGGAGGACCTCGGTCTCGTGCCCGAGGGCGTGTTCCAGTTCTTCTGGATGGACCAGTGCCCCATGTTCGAGGTGGATCCTGTCACCGGCAAGTGCGACGCGTTCCACCACCCGTTCGTCCTTCCCGAGAACGATCTCGACGACGATTACGTCGGAGGGGCATGCTTCGACCTCTGTCTGAACGGTTACGAGCTCGGTTCCGGTTCGCTGCGTATCCACGATCCCGAGCTCCAGAGGGCGGTGTTCCACAAGCTGGGTCTCGACGACGAGAGGATCGAGTCCCAGTTCGGATTCTTCGTGCAGGCGCTCGAGTACGGAGCGCCTCCCCACGGCGGTATCGCGATCGGTGTGGACAGGCTCTGTGCGATCCTCCTGGAGAAGGAGTCCATCAGGGACGTCATCGCGTTCCCCAAGAACAAGAGGGCGGTGTCCAACCTCGACGGTTCGCCCGCGAAGGTGGACGACGAGAAACTCGACGAGCTCCAGATCATGTCGATGGCGATAGACGATATCGACTTCGACGGTGACATCGAAGAGCTCTGAAAGGGGGACCGGGGCCGTACGGCCCCTTCCCCCGACAGTCATTTTTTTGAAAGAGATGTCCGGGATGTGAGAAGGGCTTTGGTATCAGAGCCTCTTCTCTATGCAGCGGGTGACCGCTTCCACGATCTCGGACGAGGAGTACGCACCCTTGGTCTCCTTCATGACCATACCGATGATCATGTTGGCCGCCTTGGGGTTCTTCCTGTAGTCGTCCACGACATGCGCGTTGGCGTCCACGAATCCCTCGACCACCTTGTCGAGGTCGCCGGCCGCCTGGGACAGTGAGTCCACGGACTTCCCGGTCATCAGTGCCTTGAGCCTGATGCCGCATTCCGTATCCTTGATCCTGCCTTCAAAGAGGTCCTTCACGATCGGGATGATCTCCCCCTTCCTGGATGTGTCGAAGGATTTCCAGTTGGCAGCGATCACGCCGGTGGTCCACGTTACCGCGGTGGGTACGTCGGTCTCCTTCGCGATGTCCTCGAACAGCGCCGCCAGCTCCGGGGAGGTGGTGACTATCTGCTTGGCCTTCCCGGATTCGAGTCCGTACTGCGACGTGAACCTGGCCGCCATCTCGATGGGGCTCTCCCTTACCTTGATGGATGCGGCGATCTCGCCGATGTTGTAAATACCCAGATCGGGCTCGCCGATGTATCCGTAATCGGCCTCGTACTCCTTCTTCCTCGCGGGGAGGGTGACCTTACGCTCCTCGTCGTAGCGTCTGGTCTCGCGCTCGATCTTTCCTCCGGCCTTCAGGGTCTTGGTCTGACGCACCGCCTCGTACTTCAGGCAGTTCTCCACGTTCTTCAGACCGGTGACGTTCTTGACCTCGCACCTCTCCTTGCCGACGGATATGTTGCAGTCGCAGCGTACGCTCCTGTCCCCGTCCGCAGGCAGATCGATGGCGTTCCTGATGGTCACCAGCAGCTCGGAGAGGAACTGTCTCGCCTCCGCGGGGGAGGATATGTCGGGTTCGGTGACTATCTCCACGAGCGGGATGCCGCTCCTGTTGTAGTCGACCAGTGCGGTGTTGTCCCCGACCCTCTTGGTCTTCCCCGGGTCCTCCTCGAGGTGCACCCTGGTGATCCTGATGTCCTTGTTGCCGAGTCTGTACACACCCCTCTCTCCGATGGGCATGTCGTACTGCGTGGTCTGGAAGTGCTTGCACAGGTCCGGATAGAAGTATGTCTTCCTGGAGAACCACGTGCGCTCCGGTATGGTGCATCCGAGCACTTTGGCGATCGTGAGTCCCAGTTCGACTGCACGCCTGTTCAGGGACGGTTTGGAACCGGGAAGGCCCAGACATGTGGGGCACACCCTGGTGTTGGGATGGTCGTCGCCCTCGGTGGGACACGAACAGAACATCTTCGTCCTCGTGGGGAGTTGGACATGTATCTCCAATCCGATCTTCATGCCTTCACCTCCGGTGCGATCCTGTCGAACCCTTTCTCCCAATCCACGGCCGCGGAGAGGAGGATGTCCTCGTTCCAGTGGTCGGATGTGAACATGAGTCCTACGGGCATCCCGTCCGAGTATCCGCACGGGACGGACATATGGGGCATACCGGTCAGGTTGGGCGGGATGGTGAGGAAGTCCGCCTTGTAGATGTCCAATGCGGACATGTCGGCGATCTCGTCGAACCTCGGGGATACGAAGGGCATGGTGGGCGTGACGACCGCGTCATGGTCCCCGAACACCCTCTTGTAATCCCTGATGATGGACTCCCTGACCCTGAGGGCCTTGTTGTAGTACCTGTCAGCGTATCCCACCATCCTGGTGAACGTACCGAGAAGGATCCTCCTTTTGGCCTCGTCGCCGAAGTACTGCGACCTGAACGATGTGAAGTATGCATCGAATCCGAGCGAGAGGTCGCCGTCCTGCTGACCGTATCTCATACCGCAGAACCTGGCCAGGTTCGTGGATGCTTCGGATGCGGCGATGACGTAGTACGCGGGCATGGCGTACTTCAGGATGGGCATATCGACATATTCCACGTCCATGCCCATGGATTTCAGCGTTTCGAGGGACCTCTCGAAATGTTCCATGACATCCTTGGAGATACCCTCTACGGCCTCTCTGGGAACGGCCACGGACTTCATCTTTCTGTCCTTCTCGGGCATGTCGGGCTGTACGCATGACGTGGGATCGTGCTCGTCCCTGCCGGCGATTATCCTCAGATACGTTCCGAGATCGGAGGCCTTGGACGACAGGACACCCACCTTGTCCAATGAGTTGGCATAGTCTATGAGTCCGTACCTGGAGACGCGTCCGTACGACGGTGCGATACCGTACACGCCGCAGAAGGATGCGGGACAGACGATGGAACCTCCAGTGGACACTCCCAGTGCCACATGGTCCTCGAGCACTGCGGCCGCGCATGCCGCGCCTCCGGAGGATCCTCCGCACGACCTGTTCAGGTCGTAGGGGTTCTTGGGGATGCCGAACCCGGAGTTCGCCGAGAAGGTACCGAATCCGAATTCGTCCATGTTGGTCTTCCCCTGCAGGAATCCTCCCGCCTCCCTCATCCTGCGGATGGGTGTGGCATCGAACGGAGGCCTGTATCCCTTGAGTATCCTGGATCCGGCACAGGATTCGAAATCCTTCGACGTGAGGTTGTCCTTGGCAGAGAATACGAACTTCCCGGACGGGGCATCCTCGGTGAAGGATGTGTACATCTCATAGATCTCGTTGAGTCTTCCGAGCGAGGTCATGAGAGTCTGGGCCCCCTTACGTATCTCTCGTATGTCCTCATGTCCCTGAGGAGCTCGTCCGGATCGATCTCCACGGACGGGACGTCCTCCCTGAGTACATCGGCGACCTCTATGGGATTGAAGCCGACGGCATCGTCACCCGGGATCTCGTCCAGCATCTGGAAGTATTCCAGGATCTCGGAGAGGTCCCCTCCGTATTTCTCCAGTTCCTCTTCCGTCAGGTCGAGGTGCGCGATGCGTGCCACTCTTTCGACTATTTCCCTGTCCATGTGACTCGGCTCTGCGATGGGTTCCGCATATAATATACTAATCGCCTGCGCGAGCGTTCCGGCGCGCGCGAAGGGACCGATGTGCCAGATACAGTTTCATATATCATGCGGGTGGTCCCGCACACGGGGCGGGGCAACGGTCCGCGATACGGCAGATCCCGGTCCTGTACGTTGCCCGACACGTCCCGCGGGAGGGCGACGGCACCCCGGGATGCCCCGAACATTGCCAAATGTTTATAACCCGTAGATTGTAGTCCTTATCAGATCAACATGGCTGATGACATATCCAAGAAACTCAGTGCCGGAATGAAGGCGATGGACGAGGGGGATTTCAAGAAAGCATATTCCTCTTTCAAGAAGGTCTGCCAGGAGAATCCCGACAACGCAGAGTGCTGGTACTATAAGGCCGAGTGCGGGAACTACGCATCCGGTATGGAAGGTGCGAAGATCAAGGACGACGAGATCCTCGAGGCATACAACAAGGCGCTCGACCTGGATCCCGAGAACTGCGATTATGCGGAGTCCTACGGTATGTTCTGCATCTCCATCGGTAAGTATGCGGAGGCGGAGAGCGCGTTCTGCGAGGCCGCGGAGTACGACGAGTCCAGGGCCGCTTCGCTCTATTCGGAGTTCGCCGTGGAGTACTACAACCACGTGATGGCGACGTACGCGGACATCATGGAGGATCCCAAGGCACGCGAGCCCTACGCGAAGAAGGCGCTCGAGTACATGCTCAAGGCACTGGAGATCTCTCCGGAAGAAGCGAAGTCCCTCCTCTGAAGGACTTCCGAAACGACTTATCCTGTTTTATTTCAAAAAAATGACGGATCCGCCCGCCCCGGACGGGGCGGAACGGGTCTCACTCGTTCCTGAGTTCGCCGAGGGTACAGGTCCTCTCCGCGAACGCGTTGTGCTTGTGGATGGACTCCTCGGATTCGCTCCTCACGACGATACCGACATCGTCCGGAAGATCCTTGTACGCATCCACGATCCTGACCAATGCTCCCCTGACGACATCCTCGACGAACTTGGGGTTCCTGTGGGCGTTGATGACCACCGAACCCTCGTCGTCGCGCTTGAGGAGTTCGAACGTGGGGGAGGAGAAACTGGATTCGATGAGCTCTATGAGTCCGTTCGCCTCGACGTTGCAGGACTCGTCCATCTCCATGATGACTGTACATACGTTCCTCTGGTTGTGGGACATGACCGGCCAGCCCTGGGGGTACTCCAGCATCTCGGTGACGGTCTGCTGTGCGCAGGGGCATGCGGTCATACCGATGACCTCGACACCGAGGGTCTTCCTCACGGTCTCCCCGCGGACACCTTCCGCCTTACCCCTGAGCCTGTAGCTCTCCATGGTGTTCCTTCCGTTGGGGGTCTTGGTGTCCTTGAAGTATTCTGCCTCTATGTTGACGTTCGCCACGGAAGCGTACTCGTGCTTCACGAGGAGCTTCTTGCAGATGGTGACGGCAAGGTTCTCGATACCGGTGATGGGAGAGGATACGCTCTCGTCGATGACCTCCCTGATGGCCTCCAGGTTCCTGGACAGGTGGGATCCCTTCTGAACAGCCGGAAGGTCCACGAAGACATCGATGGAGCAGAACAGCATCCCGTTGAGGTCGTTGCCGTCGATCTCCCTCTTGATGCAGACCGGCTTCCTCACGCCTCTGACTCCGACCTTGGACAGCATGAAACCGCTGTCTCCCTTGCTGTTCTGAACATCACATACTGGTATCATGTACAATCGTGTGCGAATCACTGGTTATGGTAATATAAACATGGCTACCAACACTTTTTTAAGTAGGTACGTCTGACAAGACACGGGCATAAAATGTTCTGCGGAGTGGACGAGGCAGGGAGAGGCTCGGTCATGGGGCCTCTCGTGGTGGGAGCGGTGTTCGTGGAGGACGATACCGTCCTGAGGGAGATCGGCGTGAGGGATTCCAAGAAACTGACCCCGAAGAGGAGGGAATCCATGTACGGCCGCATCACGGAGGCCGCCGACAGCTATTCGGTGGTGATCATCTCCGCGGCGGACATAGATCTGCGCAGGGAGCACGAATCCCTCAACGAGATAGAGCTGGCTATGTTCGCGGAGGCCACAGGGTCGCATCCCGCGTCCGTCGTGTATGCGGACTGTCCCGACGTCAACGAATCCGCCTTCCAGGCCCATCTGTCCGCAAGGCTGGACGGCACCGAGGTGGTGGCACGCCACAAGGCGGACGACACGTATCCGGTGGTATCCGCCGCGTCCATAATCGCCAAGGTCACCAGGGACAGATTGATAGCCGATATATCGGCGGAGTTCGGCGAGGACATAGGGAGCGGGTACCCCAGCGACCCCGTCACCATCGGCTTCATAGAAAAATGGATAAAAGAAAATGGAAGTTCCCCCACATACACACGCAATTCTTGGGAGACCGTCCGGAACATCAAATCCAGGCTGTCAGTCAGGAAGATTACGGATTGGTGAACACGATGACCGTTGAACCCACGATCAAAAGGCTAATAGAGAAGTTCGAGCACAAGGTGGCCAAGAGCGACGAGATCAGGGAGAAGCTGATGCCTGTCGACAAGGTCGTCAACATCGATCTCGGAACCGAGTTCTATTCTTTGCACATGAAGGATGCGGCCATCGGGGAGTACATGACCAGACTCGCCGACAACCCGGACATAACGCTGATCACCACCCCCGAGTATCTCATGCAGCTGGTATCCGGCGAGCTGAGGCCGATGAGGGCCTACGTCACCAAGAAGATACAGGTGAAGGGTAAGATCCAGGACATAATGCATCTGAAGAACCTCCTCTGAGGACCTTCGGCAAAAGATGACACTTTTCTGCGGATGCGTGCATACGGGAACGGCATCCGCGATCTCTCCCTTACAAACATTATTATATCATTGAATGATAGGCCGTATCAGCGAGGTAGGGTAGCCAGGATATCCCGTCGGGCTCATAACCCGGAGACCAGTCGTTCAAATCGATTCCTCGCTACCATGATTTTTCCGAACATCCAGACTTCCGCAGGGCACATGCCGCGGTCCTTTCCCGATCCCGGTACGGACGGTCTGTGCGATACCATTCACGACGGCGATCCTCTCCGATCGTATCCCAAAAAACGATGTATGCGAAAAAGGAGGGAATGGTGTTTGTTAAGGGGTTTGCCGTTCCGCCGAACGGATTCAATCCTGCCTGATACGGATGGACTTCTCCACGGGTATGACGAAGATCCTTCCGTCACCCATGTGGCCGGTGTTCGCCGCGGAGATTATCGCGTCGATGCAGGGCTGTTCCATGTCATCCTCGACGCATATCTCGATGCGGGTCTTCTCCAGCTCGTCCACCATTATGGTACCGACCCTTGTGGTGAACTGCAGACCTGACTGTTCCCCGCGTCCTCTGGCACTTATGATGGTCATACCGTGCTGACCGGTCGCGCTGAGGGCATCCTTGACGTTCTGGAGTTTCTCCGGTCTGATCATTGCGATTATCATTTTCATCTCATTCACCTCAAATCATGTAGGAGGGTTCTCCGTGCTCGGCGATATCGGCTCCGATGACCTCCTCGTCCTCCTCCATCCTGACCTGGGTGAACTTGGATATGACCCAGATGATGGCATAGGACATGGCGAAACAGAACGCCAGGGTCGCGAAGCTCGCTATGATCTGTCCGAAGAACAGGTCGGTGCTTCCGAAGATGAGTCCGGCCTTTCCGCCGCTCATCTCGGGGATGGCGAAGATACCTGTGGCGATACCTCCCCAGATTCCTCCGAGACCGTGCACACCGAAGACATCCAACGCATCATCCAATCCGGATTTCTTCCTCATGAAGATGACGCCTCCGTAACAGATCGCACCGCCGACGAGTCCGATGATCATCGCGTAGGTGGGGTTCACGTATCCCGCACCGGGGGTGATGGCGACGAGTCCTGCGACTCCTCCTGCGATCATACCCAGCACTCCGACGCGTCCGGTGTGGATATATTGGATTACAGCCCAGGACGCCATTGCCATGGCCATGGCGATCTGGGTGCAGACCATCGCGTTGACCGCTATACCGTCGGATGCGAGTCCGGATCCTCCGTTGAATCCCAGCCAGCCGAACCAGAGCAGCAGGAATCCGATGAACACCATCGGGATGCTGTGCGCACGGTCGGTGATGATCCTCTTGCTGCGCCTTCCGAGGAAGAATGCCAGTGCGAGACCGGTGGATGCGGCGCAGATGTGGACGACGGTACCTCCCGCGAAGTCGAGGACGGTCAGGTACTGGTCGAACAGTCCGCCTCCCCATACCCAGTGGGCCATGGGTGCGTATACAAGCACGGACCACACGATGAGGAAGATGGTGATGGCCTTGAATCTGATCCTCTCGGCACATGCACCGAGGACGATACCTGCGGTGATGACGGAGAATGCACACTGGAACAGCATGAACTCCAAGGTGGGGAGCGTGCCGCTCACGTCGGTGTATGTGATCCCCTGGAGGAATATCAGGTCCAGGTTACCGATGAGGGCGCCGTCGCCGCTGAATGCGAGGGAGTATCCCACGACGAACCAGGAGACGGTCATGACGGAGGTCGCCATGAGGGTCTGTGCCAGGATGGATGTCATGCTCTGTTTCCTCAGCATACCGCCGTAGAACAGTGCGACACCCGGGGTCATGATGAACACCAATGCGGTGCACACCATCACCCATGCGGTATCGGAAGAATCGATGATACCGGGGGCAGCCGATGCTTCCGGCACCATGATGAACGGGATCGCACAGATCATCAGGGTCAGTGCGACGATTATCTTGCTGGTTTTCATTTTGTTCACCATTTGTCTGTTGTAGTGTAACGAATTAGACAAATGTCTAATTATATTTTAACTTAGTGTTCAAAGAACTAATTTACTATAAAAAAGAGCATAATGTGAACGGACAAAACGGCCGATCCGTGGTCTTTCGAGGGAATCGCGGTGTCTAAAGGGTCGTACCGACGCATATCCGCGATCGGTACGCATCCGCGGGAACGATCCCGGGGGCGGGAACGGGGAGCGTTCCCTATATAGGATATATCAAAAATGGGAACGGACGGATGTCCGTAAGGCGTTTGTACGGAACGTCATTCCTCGATGCGTTCGAGTCTCTTCTCCAGGATGGAGATGTCCTCGACGTACACGTCGGGAGGGCATTCGAGATCGTCGAGCTTACCCACCCAATACACGACGACACCGGGCCCGAAGATGCGGGTGTACGGCTCCAGCTGGTGGCGGGAGTTGTACTTGAACTCGGTGTTGTCCCCGAACGAGGCCTTGCTCTCCACCCAGTAGATCTTCTTGTCGCCGTACATCATGGGTTCGTCGAGGAGGGCATCCGGGGTCTTCTCGTACTCCCCTCTGATGTCCTTCTCGGTGCGGTAACCGATCCCCTGTTCGTCGAGCCATCTCTGCAGGAGGGTCTCTCCCCAGATGCCTCTCTGCCTCTGTTCCTCGTTGCCTGCGGGGGAGTAGACGATATCCTTGGATATCACCTCCCTGAGCTCCTCCGCGACATCGGACCTGAGGAGGTCCGGGTCGTTGATGTAGCCCCAGAACTCCTTCTTGCTGGCCCCGTCCTCGAGGAAGAGGAACATGGCCGTCATCACCGGGGGGAACCTCCACTTCTCGGCGAGCTCCATCATCGTCTTCCCGTTCTTCCACTCCTTGAGCATCTTCTTGGAGTTCTGTTTGACGATGTGGAAGCGTTTCTTGACATCCCTGCTCGTCTTCTGTGTGTACAGTGTCCTGACGAGTCTGCTGTCGTAACCGAGCCCCTCCAGACGGGCGACGTCCTCGAAACCCTTGAGTCCGTTATACAGGCGTCTGTACTTTTCGTATTCCATTTGATTACCTTACAGCTTTGAGATGAGGTCATCGACGGCGGCGAGGACGACGTCCCTCACCTGGTTGGTAGGGGGACAGTACGCGTTCTCGGCCCTCACGACGAAGTCCTCCGCGGTGTTGCCGTCGATGATGGCGGACGTGAGCCAGTTGATACGGCCGGTGACGTCCTCCTGGGATACGATCTGTGCACCGATGATCCTGTGGCTCACGGCATCGGCGAGCACCTTGACTGTGAGCGGTTTCCCTCCAGGGTAGTATCTGGCGCGGGTGAGTCCCTTGGCCTTCCCCTCGACGACCTTCAGTCCGTACCAGGATGCGAGTCCCTGGGACATGCCGGTCCCCGCGATCTGGAGGTCGCCTATCGCACTGACCCACGGGCTGGCCACGGGTCCGCAGACGGCATCCCCTCCCGCGGCGTTCCTTCCTGCCACGAGTCCCTGCTTGACCGCGGTGGATCCGAGCTGGCTCATGGTGGCTCCGCTGGTGACGGCGGACTGGCACTGTACGACGTCCCCTGCGAGGAAGATGTTGTTCACGAGCCTTCCCCTCTTGTACGCCTGCATGGTCGGTGCGGTGATGACCGCTCCGAGCTGTCCGATGTCGAGCTCCAGCATCTTGGGTA
>JBJEZZ010000034.1:0-13552 GCA_051887655.1 Candidatus Methanomethylophilaceae archaeon
AGTTATATTTAACATAATGCGATATAAAGTTGAACTGTAAACAAAGAAAAAACCTGTGTTTAACAGGTATTTATTATAAAAAGTATCATAATGCTTTGCGTATGCCAGACACGTACGCGGATATCTCCGGTTCGGTACCGTTGCCACCGATGACCTCCACGACACCGGATCCTATGACGAGACCGTCCGCGGAACCGATACGGGAGACCGCATCCTCGGGCCTTCCGGAACCGAATGCGACAAGGACGGGCACGTCCGTCCTCCCCTTGAGGAAGGACACCATCCTGTCCACCTCCCCGGGATCGCTGTCCATGGGGACGAGATAGATGAATCCCTCCGCCTTGTCCGCAAGGAGGGCCATCCTCATCTCCGATGCGGGATATACGGCGGTCACCAGCGGGATGCCCTTCCCCTTGGCGAAGGACGAGACCTCCGTCCTCTCCTCGTACGGCATATCTATGATGAACACCGCGGACACGGAGGCGTCCGCACAGCGTCCGAAGAAACGGTCGTATCCGTATTCGAATATCGGATTGAGGTAACTGACGATGGAGATAGGTACGTCGCTCCCCTCCCTCACCCTCTCCAATACCGAGAACGCCGTATCAAGGTTGGCACCCGAGGCGATGCCGCGCAGTGCCGCATCCTTCTGTGCTGGCTCATCGGCGATGGGGTCCGAGAACGGTATCCCGATCTCCACCATGTCCGCACCCGCCTTCTCGAGTGCCAGGATGTATCTGACCGTACTGTCCGCATCGGGATCCCCGACGACGATGTAAGGCACTATGGCCTTCCTGTTCCCGAACGATTCATTCATTGATGGCCTCTCCTCTGTAACGTGCTATGGCGGCGACGTCCTTGTCCCCGCGTCCCGACATCGTGACCAGGATGATCCTGTCACAATCCATCGTGGGTGCCAGCTTCATGGCGTACGCGACCGCGTGCGCACTCTCGATGGCACAGATGATCCCCTCTGTCCTGGCTATGTACTCGAAGGCACATACGGCCTCCTCGTCCGTGATCGGATAGTATTCCGCACGCCCCATGTCGTGGAGGTTGGCATGCTCCGGACCCACCCCGGGATAGTCGAGACCCGCGGAGATGGAATACACGGGGGCGATCTGTCCGTTCCCGTCCTGACAGAAGTACGACTTCATACCATGGAACACGCCGACCTTCCCGGTGGCGATGGTGGCCGCGGTCTCCTTCGAATCTATGCCCTTCCCGGCCGCCTCGCATCCGATGAGTCTCACCGACCTGTCATCGATGTAGTTGAAGAACGAACCGATGGCATTGCTCCCTCCTCCGACGCACGCTATGACGGCATCCGGAAGCCTTCCCTCGAGTGCCAGCATCTGCTCCTTGGACTCCCTGCTGATGACGCTCTGGAAGTCGCGTACGATCATGGGGAAAGGATGCGGACCCATGACGGAACCCAGGACATAGAACGTATCGTCCTTGTTGACGGCCCAGTCCCCCATCGCGGCATTGACGGCATCCTTCAGGACGCGCGTCCCGGTCGTGACCGCGTTGACCTTGGCACCCAGCAGCCTCATGCGGTAGACGTTCAACGCCTGACGTACGGTATCCTCCTCGCCCATGTAGATCTCGCACTCGAGACCCAGCAATGCGGCCGCGGTCGCGGTGGCGACACCGTGCTGACCGGCTCCGGTCTCGGCTATGACCCTCCTCTTGCCGAGATGCTTGGCCATCAGCACCTGACCCAGGACGTTGTTGATCTTGTGGGACCCTGTGTGGTTCAGATCCTCCCTCTTGAGGTAGATCTTGGCACCCCCGAGGTCCTCCGTCATCTTCCTGGCATAGTACAGCATGGACGGGCGTCCCGCATACTCCCTGAGGAGGGTCTCGAATTCACGGTTGAACTCCTCATCCTCCCTGAAGCGCTCATACGCCTCTTCGATCATGTTGACCTCTTCCATCAACACCTCCGGGATGAATTGGCCCCCGTAGATACCGTATCTGCCCTTTGACATGGGGTCTGTTAGAAAATATACGCTATAATAAAATACTGTCCAATGATGCACCGTTCGGTACATCAAGGACGTTGAATGCGGTTCAGATGAGCGGATCCGGGGATTCGTCCAGAACGTTATCTGGCGACCTGCCCAGCTCATCCAGTTTCATGCGGATGATCTCCGCACCAAGCTCCGTGGCACCGTAGACCGGCACCTTCGTACCCGCCTGTATGGTGGCCCTCTCCTTGGCGAGCTCGCGTATCCACTTGGATGCGCATGCGGTGATTACGTCCGCGTAATCATAGTAGCGGGCGGCATCCTCCTCCGATATCCCCGTGGTATGTACGGCGAAGATGACAACCGCATCGCCGTACCTCTTCCTGAGGTATTCCGCATCGTCCGCGAATGCGACCGTGACCGCCAGTCTCCCATACCCCATGGAGAACGCCTTCTCCACGCCGGCGCGGGTGTCGATGGGTACCTTCTCGGGATCCAGGACGTGATCCCTCCCGATATCGTCGAGTACCTTGTCTATGGGCGACGTCTCCACGATCGCGGATATCCTTCCGCCCATCCCCTGGATGATCTCGGGATCCGTGAGGATGCAGGTACCGCAGCCGTCGGCCGCCATGACGACCGCGTCTATGATGCCCTTGGATATCGCGAGACTCATTATCTCGGATATGCCGAAGCTGAGGAAATACGACATCCTCACATCCCTGTTATCGCAGCACATACCGAAGGATCCCATGCGGAACTGCATGTTCTCGCGTATCGTATCCTCGTTGAACTCCTCGATTCCCCTGTGCTTCTTGAACAGCGGACAATACCTGACCACGGGTTCCGACACCTCCGTGACCCTGCCATCCTCCATGACCACGCGCGACTTTCCCAAGGCCTCCATCACATGTCTGCCCATAACAAAACCTACCCTAGCAACGGAACTCGTCGGGACGATATAAAAATCTCGGACCGGGACAGGTACGCGGAAAGGACACGGACGGGAAGGACCGGATCAGAAAGGTATAAACAGTGGCGGGCTTGAGGGGATTCGAACCCCAGACCATTCGATTAAGAGTCGAACGCTCTACCTAGCTGAGCTACAAGCCCTTATGTTCAAAAGGATGGATATCTTCCTTATTAATAAATCTTGCTATCATCCATCCTACGGTGGCACGGAGGGCATCCAGATTGCCGCGGCAACGCCGTATGGCATAGGCAAACACGGCAGCGGCGAACATGACATCGCGATATACGTCACCGCGGCATGGGTACGGCCGATGCACGCGCGTACGCGCAACTATAATTAGTGCTTTTGTGATTGACGGCATATGGGTCAGTTGAAAGTCAGGGACATTATGACCACACAGGTCATCACACTTCTCGGCACCGATACTGTGAAGGATGCAACAATCACGCTTGCCGTGGACAACCTTTCCGGGGCACCGGTCGTGGACGACGATTTCCACCTTGTGGGTATCATAAGCGAATGCGATATCCTGAAATTGATCGTCAAATTCGAGGACCGCCTCAACATCGAGAACCCTGTACTGCACCTCCTCGCATTCCCCATGGATGCGAAGATCGAGGACCCGCGCTTGAAATCCGCCGCGGAGAGATTCTCCGAGATGAAGGTGGCGGACCTCATGATCAAGGATGTCATCACCACCACTCCCGATGCGGAGATCGTGGATGTCCTGCGCATCATGATCGAGAAGGACGTCAACCGCGTGCCCGTCCTTGAGAAGGGCGTGCTGGTCGGTATCGTCACCAGAGGAGACATCATCTTCTCGATATACAAGAGAAAGATCTGAGCGCCATGGAGGTACACGTACTCGCCAGCGGCAGCGACGGAAACTGCTATGTGATCAGGTCCGGCGAGCACACCGTCATGCTGGATCAGGGCATGACGTACAAACATCTCGTCGAACAGATGAACGTCAACGGGATCATGCCCGAGGAGATCGAGTGCATATTGGTCACGCACGAGCACAGCGATCACATCAAGGGCGTCGGCACCGCGGCAAGGAAGTTCAAATGTCCCGTGATGTCCACCGCAGGCACGTACGACTGTATGTGCCAGCACATAGGCAGGGTGGACTTCGTGCCCATCCGCAGGGATGTGGGGTTCTCCGTCGGAGACATAGATGTGACGCCGATCCCCACCAAGCACGATGCCGCGGATCCGGTATGCTACAGGTTCTCGTCCGGCGGGAAGAGTGCATTCATCGCCACCGACACGGGCAGCGTGAGTTACGGCATCAAGCAAGCGATACGGGATTCCGACCTCGTGGTCCTGGAATCCAACTACGATCCGCAGAGGCTCAGGAACAATCCGCTGTATCCCGAATACCTGAAGGTACGCATAGCCAGCGAGGATCGCGGACATCTGTCCAACTATCAGTGCGGCGATGCCCTCATGTCCGTGCACACGGGACAGAAGATATTCCTGGGACATCTCAGCAAGAAGAATAACGACCCCGATCTCGCCAAGGACACCGTGGCCCGGACGTCGGGCATGCACAGGGCCAGACTCGACTGTCTGGACTGCAACCTCGAGGACACCAGGGTCCTGAGGATCTGATCACAGGAGCTTCACGGCCATCTTCCTGTTTATCAGGACCATGGCCATGCCCGCGGGCATCCTTATGACATCCGATTTCCTGAGCCTGTAATCGCGGGTCGGCCCCACGAACTCCGGGATGTCCTCGGTCACGCGTATCGTGAGCATGGAGTTGTCATCGAAGGGATTGGCCGGTCCGTACGGGGTCTCGTCGTCCGGAACTGACTCCGATGTCGCCTCCTCCGTGCATTCCGGCGGGACCTCGGTCACGATGGTAGGTTCCAGGACCGAGGATGTATCCACAGGGGCCGGCATGACGTCCGCATCCCCGATAGGTATGATATCTCCCCCATCATCGATGATGTCGAAATCCTCCGACATGTCCGGTTCCGCCGCCATCTCCGACGGATCGTCGGGCATGATCGGCATGTCGCTGAGCGTCTCGGCGACGACCGCCTCCACCTTCTTGGGTACGATGTCGATCTCGTGCACCGCCTCGGTGACCGGTTCGGGTTCCCCGATGCGGTCGATGTCGGGCACGACCACGTTGCGTTTCTTGCCCTCTATGTTGGACCAATGGATCTTAGAGGCCTCCAGGATGGAATCGTAATACTGCTTCTCCTCCGGAGGGAGGGCCTCCGTGGAATTGACGCAACCCATGGCGGTCCTGAGTGCCAGCGCCGCCACCTTGTTCATCCTGTGCTCCACTATCAGTTTGATGTAACTGAAGATCTTCTTCCTTCTCTCGTTGGCCGCCGCTGCGGCGAGGGAACCGATATCGATACCGATCTGTCTCTCGCATTCCCTGTTCTGCTTGTCAAGAAGTCTGACCATCGCGGGATAGAGGTCCCTGCGTACCTCCGACAACGAACCGAGAGTTCTCTCCTTCCTCATGATCATCGTGAGTTCTTCGAAGGTCAGTTCGGTGTACGCAGCTTCTCCCATCACGGATGAGGTTATCTCCCGTGCGTATTTTAGTGTAACGCAGACCCGCAACGGAACGGACACGTCCGCACATCGCACCGGTACGGATGCGCGGGTGCACACCGCCGGACGGCCAACGACCCTTGGAAGGTTATAAATCAATACATATTGGTCCAGAACCGATGACCGACTTCACAGTGGGGGAGAGGCTCCTCCTCCATCTCTACAGATACAGGGACCTCGATCAGAACGAGATATACAACATCCCCTGGGAACTGACGCAGGACGGTATAGCCACCACATTGCGCATATCCCGTGCGCACGCGTCCATCGAACTGAAGAAGCTCAAGGGCAAGGACAGGGTCACCGAGTATCAGGCCCATGTGAAAGGCGGCAAGGTAAAGAGGTACGTCTACTATCTGAACGCCAACGGTCTCGCTGCCGCGTACGAGGTGCAGAGGAAGGCGGACGAGGCGGGAGTGGATGTCAAATCCCTCCTGGACCTGAAGTGCCAGGATCCCGTCGCGGTGTTCGACAGCATGACGGCCAACGACAGGTACGCTCTCGGATGCGCATGTGCGTTCAGGGTTCCGGTGCCCCTCACGATACTGAAGGAGCACGAGAGCGCCGTGATCCCCTCCGATGTCTCGGGCATGACGGTCATCCCCAAGGACGTGAGGGACAGGTACCTATCCGCCGCGGATCCGAAAGAGGTCAAAAGCTGGCACCTGTTCGCGGCCGACCAGTGGCTGGACAACACGACGGAACTGAAGGGATTTGATTACCGTTTCAGGGACACCGAGAGGATCTACCACCTCATCATGTGCGGTATGAAGAGGGAGGCCTGCAAGAAGATATCCCTGAGCAGATACGACATACAGTACATGGACGACAGGGAGCTCTTCGATGCCCTGATGACATTGGACGACTGTCCGGAGAGATATGCGCTGGACGTCATGTCCCTGAAATGCGAGATGGCCATCAATCTCAGGGAATACAAGATGGCCAGGGAGGTCGCCGAGAGGATGACCGAGACCGTCGTACTCCGCGGGGAGGCCGACGAGGAGTCCGGAGAGGCGGACGGATACGCGTACCTGGCGGAGATCTACACACTGAGAGGTCTCAAGGACGATGCCGAAAGATGCATCTCCATGATAAGGGACAGCGACAGCGCCATGGCGAGACTCAAACTGGCCGACATATTCATAGACATGGGAAGATACCAGGACGCCGCGGACGAGATAGAGGGCGTCGATATGATCCCCCGCAGGAACGCACACAGCGTGTTCCGCAGGTTCTATGTAATCGCGAAACTGAAGATGGCCGTCTCCAGGGATGCGGATGCATCCGTGGAGGGATGCGGGTTCATGCCCGAGGTCCCTCCCTCGGAATCCGATATAGCCAAGGCGGTCAGCAAGGCGTTCAGCTCGTCCAACGATAAGGAGAAAGCCATGCTCCTGGCGATGGCCAAGAGCTATGGTTACGAGAACGCATTCAGAGAATGCGGTTCTTCTTGAGGAGGTCCACATCCGAGATGTAGAGGTCGCGGATGTCGGTTATACCCCACTTGAGCATGGCGAGTCTTTCGAAACCGAATCCCCATGCGAGCACGGGCTTGTCGATACCGAACGGGGCCACGACCTCGGGCCTGAATATACCGGCACCTCCGAGCTCCATCCACTTCCCGTTGAAGAACACCTCCAGTTCGAGCGAGGGTTCCGTGTACGGGAAGTACGCGGGCCTGATCCTGATCTGATCGAATCCCATCTTGGCGTAGAACTCCCTGATGATGGAGATCAGCATGTCGAAGTTTGCATTGTCGTCGATGATGTAACCCTCGATCTGCGTGAACTCGGGCAGATGGGTGGCATCGATGGATTCCTTCCTGAAGATCCTGGAGAGCGAGAACACCTTGGACGGTACCTTCGGATCCCTTGCGATGGACTCGATGGTGTTCACGGTGGTGTGGGTCCTGAGCATGCCCTGTTCGGCCATCTCCCTGGACCATTTCCCTCCCCATCCGGTGGAACCGGTGTCCCCTCCGTTCTCGTGGATGTTCCTGACGGTCTCCACCAGCTTCTCGTCGGTTACGGGGATCCTTGCGGGGTCGCTCAGATAGAACGTGTCCTGGAGGTCCCTCGCGGGGTGGTCCTGCGGGACGAACAGCATGTCGAGGTCCCAGAACGCGGGATGCACGTATTCGCCGTCATACTCGGTGAATCCCATGTCGGTGAAGATCCTCTTGACATCGGCGGCGAGACGGGAGAGGGGGTGCTTCTTGGCAGGGTAGAATGCGGGTGCGAAGGTCTGCACATCGTACTTCCTGAACTCCGCATCCTTCCACTTGCCGCTCTGGATGAGGTTGTCGGTGACCTGGACGGTCTCCTCCCTGAGTTCGATGCCCTCGGCGAGGGCATCCCTGCCGAGATCCGTGAGGTCTATGTGCCTCCTGGTGACGATATCCTCGGCTATCATACCCTGACGTCCCTTGAGGTCCTTGATGATGCGGGGGTCGGCGTCATCCTCGGGGATGGGCGCCTCCGCCATCCTGGCGAGGAGCGCCTCGTCGTCCATCCTCTCGGAGAGGTACCTCTTTCCCAGATCGGTGAGCACCAATGACTTGGACCCTCCGACGGCGACGATGTCCGCGAGCTTCTTCCTCTTGAGCCATCCGACGGCGATCTTGTCCTCCCCTCCGGGGAGGGCCTCGGCGAGGGCGGCCATGTCCATCCTCCCTCCCGCGGAATCGATCGCCTTGAGCGCCTTCCTCTCGGGGAGACCGTTCTCTATGACGGACATGTCCGCGACGGCGAAGGATTTGGAGACCTGCTCGTCGATGGTCACAAGACCCTTGGACACGAGCCAGGATGCTGCTCCCATGACCTCCACCTCGAGTTCGAAGTTGCCTGCGGCGATGAGGTCGGCGGGTGCGGCCCCTCCGCCCACGGAGCGGAGTGCCAGCAGCAGTCTTCTTTCGTTGTAGCTAAGTCCTTCAAGAATCTCGGAAATACTCATTGGGATCACCATTTGAAATTATCGAACGCCATGGAGTCGATGACCTCCTTGGCCTCCTCCCTCTTTGCCTGATGCTCCTCGAGGAAGACGTTGATCTTCTCGGTCAGGCACATCTTGCACTCTCCGCACAGGATCTCGCCGTTGCGGCATCTGCGTGCCATCTCCTCGATCTTCCCGTCGTCCTTCTCGAACATGTAATAGTTGTACTTGAAGACGGCACAGACCTCGGGATTCCCTCCGTCCCTCCTCTGTTCCTCCACGCTGACCTTACCGCCGGTGAACGCGCGTCCGACCTTCTTCTTGACCATCTTGGGCGTGTCGGTGGTGTATATCGTGGCGTTCTCGTCCGAGGACGACATCTTATCCGCACCGTTGAGTCCGGGGAACATCTTGCAGTACATCGTGGCCGGTTTGGGATAGTTGAGTCCGGGTGCCACGTCCCTGCATGCCCTGAAATGGGGATCCTGGTCTATACCGCAGGGGATCAGCGTGGGCATCTGCCTTCCGTACTCCTCCGTACCGAGGAACGCGGGAGCGGCCTGGATGGCGGTGAAGAATATCTGACCGATGTTGGTGGAGTTCTCGAAACCGAAGATCGCCTTGGCGGTGGAGAACGTGATCTTCTTCGCTACCTTGAGAGCGATGGGATAGAGCTTGTCCATACATTTCGTGTCGACGATGATCTTCGTCTTCTCCGGATCGAATCCAAGGGCGATGAAGTCCAGAGCGTTCTCGTACGCCATGGAACCGGTGTCGTGGAGCGTGAGGTCCTTGAAGAGGAACTTCTCGTCATCGGTCATCTGGAAGTACATGGGGACGTCGAACGTGTCCTGCACCCACTTGTTGAAGATCCAGGGCATCATATGACCCAGATGGGTGTTGCCAGACGGACCCCTTCCCGTGTAGAGGACGAACTTGTTACCCTTGTCGTACTCGTCGAGGATCACATCGAGGTCCCTGTGGGAATAGAATATCCCCCTTCTGATCATAGGGTGGACCTCGCCGTACTTCGCCAATCTCTTCACGAGCGCATCGTCCAGGGGCGTCGTACCGAACTTCTTCTGAAGAAGGTCGTAATCGATATCCCCCGTTACCTCCCAGGGAGTGACTGTGAATCCGTCTGCCATATGGTTCAGCTCGGACAGTGATTGGCACACTCCTTAAAAACGTATGCGCGCACGCACCCTTATAAAGAGTGGGCACGATTACCGGACCATGGCAGAAAACGTATGGAAGATACTCGGCAAGGAGGCCATGTACATCGAGTTCGCTGATGTCCTCAAGGAGCGTCTCCTCGAGATCGCACCCGGCATCGAGAACAGCGAGAGATTCACCGAACTCCTGAAGGACTCCGAGGTCACGCACATATTCAACGGATCCACGGAGACCCACGGGTTCAACATCCGCCCCGATGCGGCGCTCTCCCCCGAGGACATACAGTACATGGCGGACATCATCCTCGCCATAGCCCAGCAGGACACGGACCGTTTCTTCGTCTCCCTGGATGACGAGTACCAGAAGTGCGTCGTCAACGTCAGGAACGACGTGGAACCCGAGCTCATCGGAGCCAACAGGACGGAGGGATACGGATCCGGAAAGATCTTCATGCCCATCCTGGACTCGCTCTGCAAGCCCGGACGCACGAACGAATCATTCCTGTGATTCGGCGAACACCATCACACCGAGGTCGGACATGTCCCTCCTCGGTGTGTCGGGCACATCCTCCTTCATCACCGACTTCTCATCCTCTATGACCATCGTCATGGAATACGGACGGAACCTGTACCATCCGGAACGCACATCGTTGACGACGGAACTCTCGAACCATCTGTAGAATATCAGGCACGCGGCCGTGTTGATGATCAGATTGAACAGCACCGAGAGCGTGATGAACACGATCACGGCCATTATACCGCTCTCGTTCACCGCCAGCAGGATGTATATGAACGCGGCGAAGACAGGGACGACCATCCTGTACAGGGTCATCTTGACTCCGTCGTAGATCATGAAATCCTTGTATCTGGTACTTATCCTGGCGTTCATCGACATGAAGATGGAGAAGGGCATCACGATCAGCGGGATGTACAGCATGACCGAGAACAGATACACCGGCACGCTGGACAACGAACCGTACGACATCCAGGACGGGTTCATCGATATGTAGATCCAGATGAAAAGACCTGCCATGAAACTGATCCTGAGCGTAGATGCCACCTCCTTCCACGGGATGGACGCCCTGTTCAGGTTGTAATCGATCTCTATGTTGCGTGTATCGATATCGCCGGAGATACTGAAGAGGAACGAGATCATGCGGTCGAAGAGCGTGAGCTTCCCCTTGATGTTGATCAGCTCTATCGACGCGATCACGGGATAGAATATCGCCCTCTGCAGTATCGACACAAGTGCCAGCACACCCACGAGACCTACCATGATGGACACCGTGACGAGTATCCAGTTGAAGTCCGTGTTCAGTATGAGCATGACCAGAGGTGTGATCACCGCAAGTGCCAGCACATACCTCTTGCGATTGTAGATGCAGTATGCGATGCCCACGACGGCCAGGGGTGCGGAGGCGAACGTGGCCGGGACTATGACGGACTGTTCGCCGACACGGGACAGTACGATCGCCACTATGCACAATGCGAACGATACGGCGAACAGCAGAAGGAGGAACCTGTCGAAGTTGGAGAGGAGATTGATGCTCTCCCTCTTCCCGAATTCGGATGCCTTTCTGGTCGGGGTACGCATGCTCATTCCATCCAGGCCGACATACGGACATCGGTCCTGTCGCCGGCGAACACACCGAGGATGAGCGCCATGGTACCCTTGATCTTCACCGGCACCGGCCCGATGACCTCCTCGGACGTGACATGTTCCTTGAACTTCACATTCATGCCCGATGCGTCGACGACGGAGACGTCCACACCGTTGGTGGACTCGACGCGGACATACACCGACTTGCCCACCTTGGTCTCCAGGGGATAGGTGCGTATGTTGTCGTACAGACTCTGCGTTGTGTAATCCACCTCTCCCATGTGGAAGGAGGTCTCCTCTATCAGGACCGTCTTACGCGAGAACAGGGACATGATACTATCCTCGATGATGTAACAAGTAGATAAGTGTACTTCATTCGGAGGGGAACGGGTCCTCTTCGAGATCTGTGGAGAACTTCCACATGCTGGGATAGTGTCCAGCGCTCATCAGGACGCGTTCCGTCCTCACGGCCACACCCTTCTCGGACGCCATTATCTTGGGCGTGGACATCATCATCCTGCCGATGGCCACGAGCTCCCCCCTGGCCGTCATCAGTGCCACGAGCGCGTTCTTCCTGATGTCCTCGTCCAGCATGTGGATCCCGCTGATGTACAGGTCGGACCCCCTGCATACGGCATCGACGGCCGTGGCCTTGACGATGATCTTCGGCAGAGGCGCCACGAGCACCTCCGCGGGCTTGACGATCGAACGGAGCCAGGCATCCCTGCCGTGCTGCTGCCAGAACACGTACGCGTCGGCGATGTCCTGCAGGGTGACGGCGGACGACTCCTCCATCTTACCGGACCTGGACCTCCTGAGCTCCAGCATGTTGGCGCCGCAGCCGAGGGCCTCGCCTATGTCCGTACATAGCGTCCTGATGTATGTGCCAGCATCGCATCCGACCTTGAACAGGACGTTCCTGTCGTCCATCTCCAGGATGTCGATGTAGGCGATCGTCCTTATGCGGAGCTGCCTCTTGACGGCGGAACGTACCGGAGGGGTCTGGTATATCTTGCCGACGAAACGCGAGATGACCTCTCTGACCCTCTCCTCCGGACGGGGCCTGTGAAGCCTCATGAGGCACACGTATTCCTTGTCCGACGACAGGACCAGGTCCGTCAGTCTGACGGCCTTCCCGAGGCACAGAGGGAGCACACCGCTCACGTACGGGTCCAAGGTACCCCCGTGGCCGATCTTGTCCATATGGAGCGCCTGCTTGGCCCATGCGGTGACCTGATGCGAGGTGGGGCCGCACTGCTTATCGAGATAGACCACTCCGAAGGAGAGCAGTTCGCCCATGGAACGGTCGGAGGGGCGCTTACCCCACCTGTCCTTGATGGCATTCGGATCCTTCACGAGCACTTGGATCCCCCGATTGCATCCATGATGACTTCGATGACCTGATCGGGATTAAGATTGTCGGTGTCCACGACGAGGTCGTAGACGGAGAGGTCGCCGATGTCTATTCCGTAGTACATCATGTACCTCTTGGCCTCGGAGGCCTCGCGCTCCCTGGTGACCTTCGCCGCCTCCTCGACGGTCTCCCCCTCCCTGAGTCCGACACGGCCCATGCGGACCTCGGGACTGGCGCTCAGATAGATCTTGAACGCGGGGATGGAGTTCCTGGAGAGCATGTAGGCGGAGAGACGGGATTCCAGAATGACGTCCTCCTTGGACCTTGCGATGTCCAGGATGGCGGAGTCGATGTGCTCGTCTATGGACGGGTCCCTCTCGGCGAGATCACCGAACTCAACGAGGGACATGTTCCTCTCGGCCGCCATCTGTCTGAAGATCCTGCCGAAGACGACAGCCTCCAGACCGAGTTTCTCGGAAAGGGTTTTGCAGGCAGTGGTCTTCCCGGAACCGGGAGGACCGCTGATGGTTATCCTCATGATACCCCTATGCCGGTGTCGGCCTCGATCTCGGCGAGCTTCTTCTTGAAGAGATACCACCTGATGACCTTGTTGATCACCTGTCCGAGAGGCACGCTGATCAGCATGTACACGAACACCCAGATGGGGAACACGAACGTGTCGAGCAGGTTCACGGATGCCCACGGGAACACGACGGTACGCATTGCCTCGGTGAACAGCGTCACGTTGACGTAGTACCTGACCCAGAGGAAGAGAGGGATGATGACCACCATGGTGTATGGCATGGTCTTCATGGATTTCTGACTGATCTCCCTGTTCTTCGCCATCATCACGGGCTGGAGCTCGTCCAGCTTCTTTATCGCGTAGGTGTTGTTGCTCATCATCGCCTTACGTCTCTCCTTATTGAACTCGGACATGACGTGCTGCGACTTGGCCTGCTCGAACTG
>JBJEZZ010000035.1:0-13508 GCA_051887655.1 Candidatus Methanomethylophilaceae archaeon
AATGGCAGGAAACCCCTCTTGGTGTACGGTCAGCGTCAAATAGGGAAGACGTTCATAATCGATCAATTTGCCAGGGAGAACTACCGGACATACATCTATGCCAATCTGGATGAGGAAGCGAGTTTCAGGGCGGTCTTCGAACAACCCGACCGCACCGTGGACAACATCATCCTCGCCATACGCACTCTGCGTCAGATCAGGGAACTGGATCCCGAGACCACCCTCATCTTCCTGGATGAGATTCAAGCATGTCCCGAAGCGATGAGTTCCTTGAAATCGTTCAGGAAGGACGGGAGGTATAATGTGATCGCTTCCGGTTCCATGCTGGGCGTCACGGACGGTCTGACGGAGGAAAAGGATGAAAATGACAGGAGGCCCGTATCGCCCATGGGGGATGCCAGACAGTACAGGATGACGTCCATGGACTTCGAGGAGTTCCTCTGGGCCAACGACATTCCTCAGGAGGCCATAGACCTGGTCCGCAGGAGGATACGTGACGGGGAACAGATAGAATCCCCTCTGTTCGAACAGTTCTCCGGGATGTTCAGGACATTCCAGATTATCGGAGGGATGCCCGCATCGGTACAGGCGTACGTGGACGATCGGACCACGTTCTCCAATTCCTCCGACGAGATCGAGGATATAATCGTGCAGATAAGACGTGACATCACCAGATATAACACCACATCCGATTCCGTCAGAACCACGGAATGCTTCGTGTCGATACCCTATCAGTTGTCTGAGACCAACAAGAAGTTCCATTATTCCAGGATATCCTCCGAAGGGATGGGTTCGAAGAATACGCGCAAGGCCGCGGACAGGTATATGGAGAATATACTATGGATCGATCACGCGGGATACGGCAATTTCTGCCATCCCATACAGGGTTTCGAATGTCCGCTGAAGAAGAACATGAAGAGGGACGTCTTCAAGATCTATCTTTCGGATACCGGTATACTGACGCACATGTACGGGGATAGGGCGGTGAACGCCGTATTCACCGGGGATACCGCATTCAATAACGGAGCCATCACAGAGAATGCCGTGGCGGAGAACCTCTCCAAATGCGGATACGATATCGCATATTACATAAACAACAACGGCAAAGGCAGGATGGAGATCGACTTCGTGGTGGAGTTCTTCGAGGGCCTGGTGGCCATAGAGGTCAAATCCGGGAAGAGCAGGAACGCACCATCCATCGGCAATATTTTGAGATATCACAGGGTGGAGAGACGGATCATGCTGGAGAACGGCAACGTCCACATGACCGGGGATGGGGTGGAACACTATCCTCTGTTCGCATCGGCGTTCTTCGACGAACTGGATCCCAGACCGGGATATCTTTGACACCATGTAGAATCAACACAGGGGCTGGCCGGAACATCCGTGACTTTCCCTCACGGAGGTCCGGATACGGAAAAAGGGGTGTTTGGAAGATACCTGTCCTCACAGGTATCTCCGTTATCACTCTTCGATGACCTTCACGGAGATGTGCTTGCCCTTATGTTTGCACTTGGTGAGGTCCATCGTCATCCTGTTGGCGAAGTCCCTGTGGACCTCGACGATGCTCGAATCGTCGGACATATCGATCTTTCCGATGGCTATGTCCCTGATCCTTGCGTTGCGGATGATGAAATCGGCGAGGGAGACCTTGTTGTAACCGTCCGCCTTCCCGAGGTTGACCTTGAATCTGGCCATTCCGAAGGGGTCGGATATCTGGTCGTAATCCACGACCTTCTTGATCCTGGGCTTCACGTCCGGGTCCTCGGGGACCGCCATCTTCTCGATGACCATGTCCACCCTTCTCTGGAACTCGGTGACGAGGTGCTCCTCTCCGGAGGTGACGAACGAGATCGCGGTACCCTCCTTGCCTGCACGCCCGGTCCTTCCGATCCTGTGGATGTACGTGTCCACGCTCTCGGGCATATCGTAGTTGATGACACAGGTTATGTCCTCGATGTCGAGTCCCCTGGCGGCGACATCCGTGGCGATGAGAACATCGATCCTGTCGTTCCTGAGGTCGTTGATGACCCTCTCCCTCTTGGACTGGGGGAGGGATCCGTGGATGGCCTCGATCTTGTAGTCATATTTCTCCAATCTCTCTTCCAGGAGATCCACCATTTTGATGGTCTGACAGAAGATGATGGCCTTGGGTTTCATGATGTCGAGGATCTGACACAGTGCCCAGGACTTGTTGCGCCTTCCGACGGAGATGTAGTACTGTTTGGTCAGGTCGAGGACGATCTCATCCTGGGAGACGGTGATCTCCTTGGCATCGTTGGTGTATGCGTATGCAAGCTGCTTGACGTTCTCGTCCATGGTGGCGGAGAACAGCAGGGTCTGTCTGTCCTTGGGCATGGGGCGCATGATGTCCTCGAGGTCCTCGATGAATCCCATCTCGAGCATCCTGTCCGCCTCGTCCAGAACGAGAACCTTGATCTCCGCGAGGTTGAGCGCTCCCTGAAGCATGAGGTCCTTGACCCTTCCGGGGGTACCTGCGATGATGTCCGCACCCTTGGCGATCTCCCTTATCTGATAGTCCATGTCCGCTTTGGCACCCTTCCCTCCGTATACCGGCAGACAGACATGTCCCGTATACTTCGAGAGCTTGCTCATCTCCCCATATGCCTGGAGCGCAAGCTCCCTGGTGGGGAGGAGGATGATCGCCGAAGGCAGTTTGTTCTTGGCGGGAATCCTTCCGATCAGGATGGATCCGAACGCTCCGGTCTTACCGGTGCCGGTCTGCGCCTGAGCTATGAGGTCCTTGCCTGCCATACCATCCTCGATCGATGCCACCTGGATAGGTGTGGGTTCGTCCCATCCCATGTCGGCCATTGCCCTTGCGATAATCTCTGGGATGCCCACATCCGTGAAATTGCTGATCATAATCGATTACACTCCTGCCTGAGACTCGTACTCAGACTCCTTACTGTACGCGCGTGGTATGGGTGTATAAGTTAAATAGGTATCCCAGACCATCGACCTTATCTAGGAGTATGTGTATCGGTGTGGCAGGCGAATGTAGTGTAGTGGTTATCACTTGGCCTTCCCAAGGCTATAACCCGGGTTCGAATCCCGGCATTCGCACCATCGGTTTATGATCCCGGCGTTTCGTCGCCACCGTTCGGACGCATCGGCGGCGTCATCGCCCCATCCTCCGCAGGGCGGTGGATACCCCGTCTCTTTCGGGACAGGGAGGTCATTGATACGCGGGATACCGCGGATGTCATTCAGAATTTAAATACATTACATTATGTTTAAAGACAATTACAAAGATCATACGGTATATGTGAGGGACAATCCCGCTCTTCCATCCGGCCGTATCCATAATCGACCGTGGGGATATCTTAGAATTATCATGTTTTTTAAATCAATATGCCATTCATGGTTACCATGGGAAAACTCACATATGTTCCGCATAGGTCCCAAGGATACTTGCCGTTGTTGGCGGCATTCATGATTGTCCTCGGGATCATCGCCATAGGCTTTGTACTTGCAGACGATTCGTATTCCTTATCGGCGGACGATCCCTCCGACGAATTTGAATATGTGATAAAATCTGCCGAGGATAAGACGGTGGAGATCACCGAATATAAGGGTAGTTCACCCAATCTGGAAATACCCGAATCCGTGAAGATCGGAGGTGTCGATTATACCGTCGTATCCATAGAAAGCTACACATTCTATAGTGACAGCTTCCTCGAAACGATCACCATCCCTGCCAGTGTCACATCCGTCCCGCAGACATCACTCAAAGGATGTACCTCCCTTACATCCATAACCGTGGCCGATGGAAATCCCAAATACTCGTCCGATAACGGAGTAATGTTCAGTTCGGACGGTACTGAACTTTTAATATGTCCTGCAGGTAAGACCGGAAGCTATCAGGTACCCGATGATGTCAAGGCCGTCGGAGTGGGGGCATTCTCCACATGTGTGTCCCTCACATCCATCTCCATTCCGGAGACCGTCACCTCCATAGGATACAGCGCATTTTCCGGATGTGAATCTTTGACATCGATAAGTTTCCCCGAGAACATCTCATCTTTGGGAGGATATCTGTTCGACGGATGCATTTCTTTGGAATCCTTCACCATCTCTGATAATGTCACATCCATCGGGAACTATACGTTCAGCAGGTGTAAATCCCTGACATCCATAACGATTCCTGCCGGTGTCACATCCATCGGCTCGATGACATTCAGTGGATGCGATTCTCTCACCGCCATCAATGTGGCCGATGGAAATCCTGAATACTTATCCGATAACGGCGTGTTGATCGAAAAATCGACTATGGAATTGATGTGTTGTCCTGCAGGTAAGACCGGCGGATATGAGATACCCGACGGTATCAAGGTCATTACCGCTTCTTCATTCGAGGGTTGCGCTTCATTGACATCGGTCGTTATCCCGGATAGTGTCACATCCATCGAGATGTATGCATTCAACCGTTGTACTTCATTGACATCGGTTTCGATCCCAGGAGTTACGGAGATAGGGCAGAATGCATTCTCCAACTGTACATCGATGGAATCTGTGAAAATATCGGGAACCGCCAAATACATCCGCGCCAAGGCGTTCTATGGTTGCACTTCCCTGACATCGGTTTCGATCTCATCCGGAGTTATGGAGATAGGGCCGAATGCATTCTCTTACTGTGCATCGCTGGGGTCCTTGGAAATACCGGCGACCGTCACATCTATCGGTATGGAAGCGTTCTCCCACTGCACGTCCCTGACCGCCATCAAAGTGGATTCTGATAACAAGTACTATTCTTCCGATGCGGGTGTATTGTTCAATAAAACAAAAACCAGTCTGATAAGGTGCCCGGAAAAGATGGAAGGAAGTTACGAGGTACCCGATAGCGTCAGTAACATCGAGGCTCAGGCATTCAGAGACTGTGTGTCCTTGGAATCGATCGAGATTCCGGACACCGTCTCAAGCATGGGGTCCATGGTATTTGTGGATTGCACGTCCTTGAAATCGGTCACACTCTCTACCAAAATAACCGAGATCAAAAGTTATATGTTCAGCGGCTGCAGCTCCCTGACATCTATCGAAATCCCGGCCGGTGTCACATCCATCGGGAGTTCGGCATTCAACGGATGCCATTCTCTCACAGCCATCAATGTGGATGAGGGGAACAAATCCTATCATTCGGACGCCAGCGGGGTCCTGTTCGATGTTTCGGTAAAAGAATTGATCTTTTGCCCTCAGGGCATGACCGGGGATTACACAATACCTGATAGCGTTACGACCATCGGATCGATCGCATTCTACGAGGCATCCTTAACCTCGGTCACCATCCCGGCCGGTGTCACCGAGATAGGTACGTCCACGTTCTATGGATGTTCCAGTCTCATATCCATATATGTGGATGAAGGCAACGAAACATACAGGTCCGGAGACGGCGGGTTGTTCATCAAAGAGCACAACATCCTCATCGGTTATACGGGAGCGAAGAAGGAATATGCGATACCCAGCGACATAAAGATCAGTCCCTCCGTGTTCGCCTACTCCTCCACCGAGAGATTCATACTCCCTGCGGATATGAAAGTTCTGAGCTATTGCATGTTCGACTCATGCAGCAATCTCAGATCCATAGTCGTGACCGGCGATTATTCGGAGTTGACAGTGGACTACGCCTTCTATGATTGCCCCGACGATTTCGTGTTCGAATCCGGCCGTGACGGATACACTCTCAACGTATATTCGGATCCGGAAATGAAAACGAAGATCACCGCGGATGACCTAGGCAACTGGAACGGAACCCTCTATCTCGAATGGGTCGAGGTCCATGACAACGATGATAACACCGTGTTGATCGTGGTCGGTTCCGTAGGGGCCGTGGCAGTGATCGGTGCGGGAGCATTCATCCTCCTGAGAAGGCGTGTCTGATCTCGACCGTCCGCGGGCAGGGTGATACCCTGTCCGGAAACACTTTCCATCTTTTTCCATCTTGTATCTGCGTGCCGTATCGGTGTAGGTTGCACGCCCGTATGCGGTATCATGCCGGCGGGGACGTATGGGATGTCACGTCTTTCCAATCGGATTATATATCCATCTTACGATATCCAGACGTTATGTCCGCCAATGGAAGAGGTAGGGCCATCATGGTACTCGGTACCACTTCTGATGCCGGTAAGTCACTGATGACCATGGCGATATGCCGCATCCTCAACGACATGGGATACAGCGTATGCCCGTTCAAGTCCCAGAACATGAGTCTGAACGCCAAGCCCACATCGTGCGGGCATGAGATCTCGATGATCCAGGAGCTTCAGTGCATGGCAGCACGTACGGAACCGACGTTCCGTGTGAATCCCATATTGCTGAAACCTGCCTGCGATATGAAGTCCCAGGTAGTCGTGGAAGGTAAGGTGTTCGGCACGTACGACGTGTCCGGATATTACGACGATTTCATACCGAACCATTCGTTCGACATAGTGAAGAACAATCTGGACGAACTTCTGGCACAGTTCGATTACGTTGTCATGGAGGGTGCAGGTTCCCCTGCCGAGATAAACATCTACGATTCGGACATAGCCAACATGGGCGCCGCCAGGATCGCGGATGCGGACTGCATCCTGGTCACCAATGTGGAATGGGGCGGTTCGTTCGCATATCTCCTCGGTACGATAATGCTCATCCCGGAGGAGGACAGGAAGAGGATAAAGGCGGTCGTGTACAACAACCTCCGCGGGAGCCCGGAATCCATAAGGGAAGGTGCCGGAGAGATAGAGAGGATGACAGGTATACCCGTATTGGGCATCGTACCGCACATATCCAACAGACTTCCCAACGAGGACTCGGAATGTTTCCGCAATGTGAAGGAGACCGGTACCGGTTCGACCGTCATAGGCGTGATACGTGTCCCGAGGATCGCCAACTTCACGGATCTCGACCCGCTGTACGGGGAGGATGTCACCGTGAGGTTCGTAACGGAACCTTCTGAACTGGACACATGCGATGCCATAGTGCTCCCCGGTACCAAGAATACGACATCCGATCTCAAATGGATGAAGGAGTCCGGTATCGCGGACAGGATCGTATCCATGAGAGGCAGAGTGCCCATATTGGGTATATGCGGAGGGTACCAGATGCTGGGCAGAACGCTGTCCGATCCCGACGGAAGGGAGGACCCATCCATCAGGGAGATCGAAGGTCTGGGTCTTCTGGATGTCACCACCGAATGGGGGGACGGCACCAAGACGACGGTGAGGAACGAGGGAACGTTCCTGAGGACAGGTGAGCCCGTGAAAGGGTACCAGATACATCTGGCACAGTCCAAGGTCAACGGACCTCCGCTGTTCCGTATCGAGAGCGGCGACGAGGGGTGCTGCGACGACGGTAACATGGTGTACGGGACATACCTGCACGGTATCTTGGAGAAGCCGGCGTTCCGCAGGTTCTTCCTGGATCTGATACGTCCTGGACTTGCGAAGGAGTCCGTGTATGATGAATACGACACGAATCTCGAGGCGGAGATCGCCAAGGTCACCGCATGCGTGAAGGATTCGATCGATATGGAACTGTTCGCCAGAACGTTCATGGGGGCGGAATGATGGCGCTGATGCTCTGGGGGACATCGTCCAATGCGGGCAAGACCGTGATGTGCTCGGTCGTCTGCAGGCACCTGAAGAGGAAGGGCGTGGATGTGGTGCCGTTCAAGGGTTCCAATCTCTCCCTCAACTCATACGTCACCGAATCCGGTGCGGAGATAGGCATGGGTCAGGCGCTGCAGGCATGGGCGTGCAGGATGGAGCCCGAGGCCGACATGAATCCCATACTCCTGAAACCTGAAGGGAAGGGTAACATACAGTACGTGGTCCATGGATCGATCTACGGGGATGGGAGGACCAGGCCCGACAGGTCCGAACTCCTCCGCGAGGCATGCGTATCCTATGACAGGTTGGCCGGGGCGCATGACGCGGTGATATGCGAAGGTTCGGGCGCACCGTCCGAGATCAATCTGATGAAGGGCGACATAGCCAATATAGGCATGGTCCGCGAGAGGGACATGAACGTGGTCCTTGTCGGCGACATAGAGCGCGGAGGGATGTTCGCCGCCGTGTACGGTACGTGGCTGCTGACGCCTGCGGACATCAGGGACAGGCTGAAGGGTTTCATCATCAACAGGTTCAGAGGGGACCCGTCCGTTCTCGCATCGGGAGTGGAGAGTATCGAGAGACTCACGGGCATGAGGTGCATCGGCATCATGCAATACGCTCCCGACATCATGCTCCCGGAGGAGGACACCGTGTCGCGTCATGCCGCCGGTACTGGGAGGTTCGACGACATCAGGGCGATGTATGACGACAGTCTCGACCGTCTGACCGACATGGCGGAGAGGTCCCTGGACATGGACCTTCTGGACTCGCTCATCTGAGGAGTCTGGGGACCAGGGTGTCCAGCGGGACGAACTCGTCCCATCCTATGTCGGTCTCGTAGTTGGTCCAGAACGGGACCTCTATCGGAAGGTGCTCTCCCGTTATGGAGGATGTGCCGTGATCGATGAAGTAGATGATCCTGTCGCAGTCCGAGAAGTTCTCCTCCATCTTCCTGTCCATGTACTCCAGGATCTCCAGCTTGCGGCGCCAGTCCTTCATGTGGCTGTATTCGTCCACCTCGTCGAGGTGCAGGAATACGTTGCCGTCATCCAGCGCCTCCCTGGCCGCTACGAACCTATCATCCAGATCCTCCACTATCTCGGTCTCGTAGCCGAGGGACGCACATACCCCCAACGATGTGGGGCTGTCGGAGAACGCCTTCAGATTGTCCAGACATTCGAATCTCGGGTACTGGTCGGCGAAACGGCCGCATCCCCACGGATAATCGGTTATGCCGCCCATCTCATCCGCGACGGATTCCACCATCCTTCCCAGGTCCCCGGGTACGGGTACGTACTCCGCATCCACGGGAGGTCCGGGAAGCTCCGGTACCAGGTCCGATCTCAGGGTGAGCACGGCGCGTGCGTTGATGAAGAAGGTTATCTGCGGGTCGTACGCACCGACGATGTCTATGCTCCTGCGTACGCATTCCTCCAGTTTCTCGCTGAAGTTGGGCGAGTCGTAGGCCCATCTGATCATGCCGTCCCCGATCCTGGCGGGGCTGAGCCTGTATGCGGTCCTCCCCTCCATGTCCATGCCGAGACCCAGCGCCTCCAGGACCGCACGTTGGAGCTTCGGAGGGTGCCCGGTGAAGAATTCGTTCAGGAACAGATGCGTGTATCCCCTTCCGGTGGTGCGTCCGAGGGTGCGCATGTTGGATCTTATGAATGGCATCCTCGCCACGTCAAGTGGCTTCTTTCCGTTCAGTTCTGGGTTGGGATGATCCTCGGCTCCATCGAGCAGGACGAATAACGTGTTCATTTTATCCTTTCCAATGCGATCGCTGCCTGTCCTACGGATATCCCTCCGTCCCCGTTGGGAACGCGGTCATGGAACACCGGCGTCATCCCGAGGGCCGTCACATGTCTGCGGAACATCTCGCTTATGGGTATGCTGTATGACACGCCCCCAGTTATACCTATCTCGGATACGCCCTTTCTTCCGGCCGCGTCACAGGCGGATGCGACCATCTCGGATATCACGGAATCGACTATGCTTACCGCCACGTCCTCCTTCCTGATGCTGCCGTCGATGCGTCCGAACAGGTCGGCCGTCAGTATCTCGCCGTTGACCACCGAGGTCTCGAAACCCTCTACCACCTTGCCCCTGCTGAGCAGTGGTTCCATCTTCATCGCGGGCTCCCCGTCATACGTGCGTATGTCGCATACGCCCAACCTATACGCCAGCGCATCCAGCAGCCTTCCGAAGGAGGAGGTGCCGATGCTGCTGCGCATCATCTTCGTGAACACGTCCCTCTCGGTGTCGTTGACATATGGCGTATCGGAACCGTTCATCGTGTCGATCGCGAAGACGAGCCTCCTGATGTCCTTCAGGGCGCGGTCCCCGCCCAACAGCGGGATGTACTGGAGATGCGCGACCCTTTCATATCCGGAGAGGTCCGCGGCCATCACCTCGCCTCCCCAGGCGTTCCCGTCGTCCCCGTGGCCGGTACCGTCAAGTGCCAGACATGCCATCTCCTCCTTCCCGGAATCGACCATCAGCGATGCGCAGTGCGCCCAATGGTGCTGGATCTCGATCCTCTCCGAACCGAACCTCTCCGCCAGCGATACGGCGTATCTGCGGTTGGAGTATCCCGGGTGAAGGTCCATCGCTACGATGTCCGGTGTGCACCCGGTCATGGAGATCAGCGAATCGGTGGCCTCGGCCAGGTAGTCGGTGACGCCGACGGATTCGCCGTTACCGATGTGCTGGGACGTATATATCCTGCCGCCGGTGGCGACGGATGACGTGAGGTTCTCCTGCGGGCCCACCGCGACCGCATCGCCTGATATGCCGAGATCGATATGGGAAGGGATGTGCCCCCTTGATTTGCGGAGGAAGTACGTGTTGCGGCCGTACATCTTCACGACGGAATCGTCCGCACGGTTGGCTATCCTCTGGTTGTGCAACAGGTACATGTCAGCGTTCAGTTCCCTCACGGAATCGTCATCGATGATCATGGGTTCCCCGGGGATGTTGGCCGACGTCATGACGGCGGCGTCGCTTTTCATATGGTCGAAGAGGAGGTACTGCATCCCTGTGTACGGCAGGAACAGTCCGACGGTATCCAATCCGGGGGATGCGGATTCGGGCATGGTGTCCTTTTTCCTCACCAGCACGATCGGTCTCTGCGGGGACAGGATCCTCTCCATCTCCGCATCGGTGGGGTCGGAGTATCTGTACACGGTCTCCGGGTCGCGGACCATCACCGCGAAGGGCTTCTGTTCCCTCCCGTACCATTCTCTGAGTCCGTCGATATGTTCCAGCGTCGCACAGATGTGCATACCGCCCCAGTTCTTGGCCACACCGATCCTGCCGTCGTCGAGCATCCTCGCGAACGTGGGTATGGGATCTCCCGGTATCGGGTCGCCGTTGCCGTCCACGAGACGGTACGACGGTCCGCATGCGGGGCAGCATACGGTCTGGTGGTGGAACCTCCTGTCCGCCGGGTCCGTGTATTCCCTCCCGCATTCGCTGCACATGGGATATTCCGACATGGACGTGCGCGGCCTGTCGTACGGATTTGTGTCCATGAGGGTGAAGCGCGCTCCGCATTCCGTGCATGTGGTGAACGGATATCCCGAACGTCTGCCGTTCCCTCTCATCTCCTTCAGACACGAGGGGCATATCGCCGTGTCCGCGGGTATCCCTATCCCGAAACCGTTGGACGAGGACGGTACGATCGTGAAGTCTTCCACACGATCAGGGAGAGGTACATCCTCTGCGTCGTATCCTTCGATACGTGCCAGAGGTGGCAGGGCCGCCTTCAGGGCATCCATGAACCTCTCGTCCAGATCGGTATCGATCACGACGGCCGCACCGTCGTTCCTGACCGTACCTCTGGCACCCAGGCTCTTGGCCACCCTGTAGACCGTGGGTCTGAATCCCACGCCCTGGACCGTCCCTCTGACAGTGAACCTCATGCCTCACTCCGGAAGCGCGTCGGGGGAGTCGGCCCTCCTCACGCGGATGAGGTTCACGGTGTACTGGTCGTACGGGATGTCTATTCCCTCCTCGCAGAATCTGGCGAATATCCTGTACCTGATCTCCCCTGCGATGGAACCGTAGTTCTCGTGGTCGTTGACCAGGAAGGACAGCCTTATGTTGATGCAGGTGCGGTCGATGTTGTCGAAACGCACGTTGGGGGAACCGATCGCATCGTCGGCTATGACGTCCGGGTGCTCCAGCGCGCACTCCATCATGATCTCCTTGGCCCTGGACAGGTCAGAGGTGTACGAGATGGAGAAGTAGTCGTACACCCTGTAGAGGTCGTTGTCCTTGGTGATGTTGACGATGGGGTTCTCCATCAGGTTGCTGTTGGGTATGGTGATGATCTCCTCATTGACCCAGCTCTTGAATCTGGTGGTCATGTAGCCCACCTTCTTCACTATCATGACGGTATCGTTCCCGGCGACCTTGACCTTGTCCTCCCTGACGAACGGACGTTCGGCCAGGAGCAGCGTACCGCTGAGGAACTGGTTGATGATGTTCTTGGCACCGAACGATATACCGGTGGTGATGAGACCCAGACCCATGAGGATGGACATCATGTCCACACCGTACACGGCCAATGCCATGAACGCGGTCACGGTTATCACGAGGGTCTTGGCTATCATCAGGAACAGCGGGATGATGGACGGATCGAATCTCCCGTCCTCGCCCAGCCTCTCCCCTATGGCGTTGATCTCGACCTTCACGATCTTCCATACGACTATGCCGCCGAACAGGATGAACAGTACGGAGGTGATCTCGGACACCATGCCTATGATCTCCTGGTCCACGCCGTAGACCACCATGGTGTTGGTGATACCGTACATCATGCAGATGATGAACAGGGACTTCCACATCTGTTTGAGTCCCTTCCTCCCCTCCTTGTGCTCCAGCTTGTCCCTTCTGAATATCAGCCTGTACGATATCGCGACGAACATCGAGGACATGACCGCACCCAGGACGATCCATATGACGATCGTGATCGCGGACGTCACCAGGGGCGAGTTCAGCGGGGACGGCAGGGGGTTGGAGAACGTTCCGAGGATCTTGTTGAAGCTGTTGACGTCGCTGTACTGGGAATGCGTGGTGACCGGTATGACCACATCGTTCGGGGCTGGTACGCCGGCGGTGACGCTGTAGTATTCGGCCCTGATGATCAGGTTGCCGGTCTCCGTGTCCGCGTACTTCGCCGTCGTGACGGTCACGTCAACGGTCTTGGACACGCCTCTGTCGAGGCTGAACTCCTTCTCGCCGAACGTCACGTCGTACTGGTCGCTGTTCTTCTGTGCGGTCAGACGGATGTCGTATACGGATCCGGTGTTGTTGTTTATCACTATCTGGAACGTCTTCTCGGAATGCGAGAGGATGTCCAGCGACGTCACGTCGGAGTAGATGTACACGTTCTCCGTCGCCGCATCGCCGTCATCGGACAGCGCGGGTACCGCCATCACGGACGCGAACACCAATGCGGCAAGCAGTACGGTCTTCCATTGGGACATGTTCATTCCTCCAGGTGGACGTCCACGATGTTGTGGGGGATCTTGATGCCCTCCGACCTGAGCTTCTTGAATATGGCCTCCCTGATCTGACAGGATACCAGATGGGATATCTCGTGGTCGGTAACGACGTACGACACCCTGACGCGGATGGCGGACGCCTCCATGGACGAAAATCTGAACGACGGCTTGTCCTTGGATCCGTCGGTGATGACCTTGGGGTGGGAGTTCACGACCTGGAGCAGTATCTCCTTCACCTTGTCGAGGTCCGCGCCGTAGTCCACATCCACGTACTCGTAGATCTTGTAGGTGTTGTCATTGAACGTGATGTTGGTGATCATGGAGGACATGACGGTGCTGTTTGGCACCCTGAAAACCTCCTCGTTCAGCCAGTTCTTGAACTCGGTCTCCA